>JAWRJF010000048.1:0-32334 GCA_040307645.1 Anaerovoracaceae bacterium
AGGCGATATTTATTCATCATCATAGACTTAATGATTAGAAAAGTATCGACTCTGTCCGTTTTAGTCCTACGGATGTTACTTTTTCTAATAGCAGAAGTCTGGATAGGATTGATGATGCAAAGATTGTAATTACGAGAAAATAGAAAGCTGGTAAGATTTTCAGCATAATGAGCTGTAGATTCCATACCAATTAGCAACTCGTCCTTAGAATACTTTGAAAGTTCGTCAAGAAGCTTTTGGAAACCAACATGGTTGTTGGTGAATTCAAAAAGTTCCGTGAGTACCTCACCATCTGAGTTCATAGCAGAGGCAAAATGGTTTAGCTTGGCAATATCAATGCCGACATAGATCATAAGATCAACTCCTTTGTTTAAATTCACTGTGATGTCCACCTAGTTTTATCATCATAAACTTGCGTGAGATGAAAACTCAAAGGCTTATCCAACTATAAATATTTTAGATAAAACTGTGGCAATACTCTCCTTAAAATAGTCAAAGCTATAGAACAAAACAAAAAGTCCACAGTGTTAATATTGATTATATCAAAGTTGAGAAAGAAAGGAGAGTATGCATGTATTTAGGACTTAAATACATCATACAAGGAATAAAATGTCATTACATATAGTTTTTGTTGAACCGGAGATACCACCAAATACAGGGAACATAGCAAGAACATGTGCCGCTACCAATACAAAGCTACATTTGGTTGAACCATTGGGGTTTTCTTTAGATGAAAAAAGTCTAAAGAGAGCAGGTCTTGATTATTGGCAGTACGTAGATGTTGAGATACATAAAAGCTTAGATGACTTTATTGAGAAATATAAGGATAAGACAATGTATCTTGCAACAACAAAGGGAGGCAATGTTTATACTGATGTAGAATATAAAGATGATGATATGATTTTGTTTGGTAAGGAGACAGCTGGACTACCAAGGGATTTTATTGAAGAAAACATTGGAAATGCAGTTAGAATACCTATGAGTGAAAATACGAGATTAAGGTCTTTTAATCTTTCAAATTCAGCTAATATTATCCTTTTCGAAGCATTGAGACAATTAGGCTTTCCAGGGTTGAAATAAACTTGTAATATGGTATAATATTTGCATATATAATAAGTGAATTTGATATTATTTTTACATTGCTTAAACGATATTTTGAAGTAATAATTTTGAGGTTGGCTATGAAACTAAGTTACGATTTGACAATTGAACAGACACAGAAATTATCAATGACTCCTGAGCTTATTCAAGCAATACAGATTTTGCAGTTTAATACTCAGGAACTGGATTCCTTTGTCCAAAATGAACTTTTAGAAAATCCAATTCTTGAAATCGGCAAAAAAGAAGAAGGACCTACAGATAATAATTCAGAGGATTTAGATAAAAAAGAAAAAGAAATCGAAAAAGAACGAGAGAGTGAAATAGATCTTAGAGAAAAGATTAAAGAAGCAGAATATGATGATATAAGTTATAAACAATGGGAATATAATTCAAGTGACGACGACGAGTATAATTTTGAGCAATATGTTTCAGAAGAAAAAACCCTAGAGGATTATTTGTTAATGCAACTTCAGTTTACAAAGCTAAAGGGAGTAGATGTTACCATTGGAAGATACATCATCGAAGCCTTAGATGAAAACGGTTATTTAACAGTTAGTGCTGAAGAAATATCAAGGGCATTTAAGGTGGATATAGACCGTGTGTTAGATGTGTTAGATGTAATCCAAACCTTTGAGCCTGTTGGAGTTGCAGCCAGGGATTTAAGAGAATGCTTAATAATTCAGTTAGCGGCTAAAGGCCAATTGACAGATGAAATAGAATACATTATAGTTAATCTTTTAGAGGACTTAGCTAATAATAGAATTGCAAATATTGCTAAGGTACTAGGACTTACCCCTAAAGAAGTCCAAAACATCTCAGATGTGATTAAAAGCTTAGAACCTAAGCCAGGTAGAAGATTTTCATCAGGAGAGTCAACTAAATACATAGTACCAGATATTTTTGTTGAAAAAATAGATGGAGAATATATTGTAACGACTAATGACTCAAGTGTACCCCAGTTAATGGTTAGTTCATACTATAACAAGCTTACGCAACAAGCTACGGAGGACGCTGAGCTTAATAAGTATCTTAATGACAGGTTTAATTCTGCAATATGGCTTATTAAGAGCATAGAACAAAGAAAACAAACTATTTACAATGTTGCTACTGCTGTTGTAAAATATCAGAAGGACTTTTTTGATAATGGTGAAAAGTACCTAAAAACATTGACGTTGAAACAGATTGCTGATGAGGTAGGAGTACACGAATCAACAGTAAGTCGTTCAATAAATGGTAAATATATGGAGAGCCCTAGAGGTGTTTTTGAAATGAAATACTTTTTCTCAAGTGGAGTATCAAGTGATAATGGAACGGGTATATCATCAAATAGTATTAAATTTTTAATAAAAGAGATAGTTGATGGAGAAAATCCTAAAAAACCATATAGCGATCAGGATATGGTAGAAATACTTTCCGAGAAAGGTATAGAAATATCAAGAAGGACTGTTGCAAAATACAGAGAGGGTATGAATATTTTGTCTTCTTCTAAAAGAAGGCGTTTTTAATGTGTTATTAATTAAATTAATTAATATATAATTATTTTCTAGACTAATTTTTAATTCGAGGAGGAATGTGAGATGGCAATTAAAGTTGGTGTTAGTGGTTTTGGTAGAATAGGAAGAGTGGTAATTCGTGCAAGTATGGACATGCCTGAGATAGAGATAGCAGGTATTAATGTTCGAAATGCAGATATTGACTATCTGATTTATATGCTTAAGTATGATACTACTTTTGGAAGATTTCCCAAAAGCTTAGACAAGTATGAAAATGGAATTATTATAGATGGTAAAAAAGTTCCAGTATATAGTGAATCCGAAGCAATTAATATACCTTGGACGGACTGTGGTGCTGAATACATAGTTGAAGCTACAGGAGCTTATGTAACTACAGAAAAAGCTATGGACCATATTAAAGCTGGAGCTAAAAAAGTAGTAATATCAGCACCTGCAAAAGATAAAGAAACTCCTACTTTTGTATATGGAGTTAACCATGTTGGTTATACTACAGATATGCATGTAGTTTCAAATGCATCATGTACAACTAACTGCTTAGCACCATTATGTAAGGTATTAGAAGACAACTTTGGTATTGACCAAGGGTTGATGTCTACAATTCATTCAGCGACAGCAAAACAAAAGGTAGTAGACTCTCGTTCGATGAAAGACTGGAGAACAGGAAGATCCGTATTTGGAAATATTATTCCGTCAACAACAGGAGCTGCAAAGGCAGTAGGTCTTGTTATCCCGTCATTACAAGGAAAGATGACAGGTATTTCTTACAGAGTTCCTACGGCAGATGTTTCAGTGGTTGACCTTAATGTCGTATTAAAAAAATCTACTTCTTATGATGAAATCTGCAAAAAGGTAAAAGAAGCCTCAGAAACATATTTAAAAGGTGTAATTGAATATGTTGATGACGAAGTGGTTTCAGGAGACTTTATTGGTGATCCGTGTACTTCTATCTTTGATGCAAGAGAAGGAATGGAACTGAATGATAAATTCTTCAAGCTTATTGCTTTCTATGATAATGAATTTGGATATTCAAGTAAAACTTTAGAACTAATCAAACATATGTATAGTGTAGACAATAAATAAGCAGAAATCTTAAAATAGGAGTCTTTAAAATGAAAAAAACAATCAAAGATATTCAGCTTAATGGTAAGAAAGTCATAGTAAGGTGTGATTTTAACGTACCTATGAAGGACGGAGTTATTACTGATGACATAAGAATAAAGGCGGCGCTTCCGACGATTAATTATTTAATTGAAAATGAAGCAAAGATTATTTTGATGTCACATATGGGAAGGCCTAAAGGTGAGCCCAAAATGGAATTTACTCTAAAACCTGTAGCTGAAAGATTAGAAAAACTGCTAGGTAAAGAAGTCGTCTTTATCAGTAGCCCAAAGATTGTGGATGAAAAAGTTATTGAAGCTGCTGAGAATCTTGAAAAAGGGCAGGTAATGTTGCTTGAAAATGTCAGATTTAGAAAAGAAGAAACTGAAAATGACGATGACTTTTCAAAAGAGCTTGCTTCTCTAGCAGAGATTTTTGTCCAAGAGGCTTTTGGAACAGCACATAGGGCTCATGCTTCAACAGCAGGGGTGGCTAAGTATTTACCAGCTGTATCGGGATTTCTAATCGAAAAAGAAGTGGAATTTTTAGGTAATGCTGTTGAAAACCCACAAAGGCCATTTGTGGCAATAATGGGTGGAGCTAAAGTTGGAGATAAAATTCCAGTTATTGAAAATTTGCTAAAGAAAGTGGATACACTTATTATAGGCGGAGGAATGGCATATACATTTTTTAAAGCAATGGGCCTTGAAATAGGAACTTCAATTCTTGATGAAGAGAATATTGATTTAGCAAAGCAGCTTTTAGAAAAGGCTAAAGAGCTTTCTGTAGAATTACTTTTACCTATAGACGTTGTAGCTAGTAAAGAATTTAGTAATGAAAGTGAGATTGCAGTTTTTGATAGGGAGAATATTCCCGCTGATATGATGGGACTTGACATAGGACCAAAGACAGTTAAACTCTTTTCTGATGCCATAGAAAAAGCAAAGACAGTTGTTTGGAACGGACCTGTTGGTGTGTTTGAAATGAGTAATTTTGCTGGAGGAACAAAGGCAATAGCAGAAACTCTTGCAAAAATAGAGGCTACTACTGTAATCGGTGGAGGAGATTCTGCCGCTGCTGTTGAGATGTTTGGTCTGGCAGATAAGATGACTCATATTTCAACCGGAGGTGGAGCATCTTTAGAGTTTCTTGAAGGAAAAGAACTTCCTGGTATTGCGGTTATTTTAGAAAAATAGAAAGAGGTATCATCATGAGAATTCCATTTATTGCAGGAAACTGGAAAATGTATAAAACAAAAAAAGAAGCTTTGGAATTTGCAGAGGAATTTAAAAAAATATATTCCGGTACTGATGTGAAAACTGCAATTTGTGCACCTTTTACTCAGTTGGAAACATTGGTAGAGGCTTTTAAAGACACAAATATTGGCGTAGGAGCCCAAAACGTGTATTTTGAGGACCAAGGCGCTTTTACTGGCGAGATTTCTGTAAAAATGCTAGAAGAAATAGGTGTTGACTACTGTATCGTGGGCCATTCAGAGAGAAGACAGTACTTTGGAGAAACGGATCATACCGTTAATCTAAAACTTAAAAAATTGCTTAAAGAAAGTCAGATTACACCGATTCTTTGTGTTGGTGAAAATTTGTCAGAGCGTGAATCTGGGATGGAAAGCACTGTGGTTTCTAATCAGATTATGGCAGCGTTAGATGGTCTGAATTCTCAAGAGATTGGTAATCTTGTAGTGGCATATGAACCTATTTGGGCAATTGGTACTGGTAAAACGGCTACACCAAAGGAAGCTGAAGAAATGTGCAAACTCATAAGAGATACTATTGAAAAAATCTATGACGAAGATACTTGTGATAAGGTAATTATACAATATGGTGGAAGTGTAAAACCAGAAAACGCTACAGAAATTATGAACATGTTTGAAATTGATGGGGCCCTTGTTGGTGGAGCAAGTTTAGTGCCTTCTAGTTTTATGAATATAATTAATTTTTAGTACAAAACTTCTTGATTTTTACATTTTGATATGTTAGAGTTAAAGAGTTAATATGTAAGGAGGTACGATATGCAAACAGGTTTAATGATTTTATTAGCAATTGCAAGTGTTATATTAATTGCAAGTGTGCTTTTACAATCTGGAAATAGTGATGGACTTTCTGGCTCAATTGCTGGTGGTGCAGAACAGTTATTTGGTAAGAAAAAGAGCAAAGGTTATGAAGCTATTTTAAGCAAAATTACAGTAGTTGCTGCTATTTTGTTTATTGTTATTTCATTGGCAATTGTTACTTTATTTCACTAAGTTTATAATAATTTTTTTAATATTTCGCAATAGAGTAAGAGGTGCTGATAAGTGCCTCTTAAACTTGTTAAAAATGCGAAGAGGAGGTATCATATGTTGAATTGGATTGCTCCAATTTCAGCTGCTCTTGGTCTGATTGTGGCATTTTGCTTAGCTGCATGGATTGGTAAGGCTGAAGAAGGAACAGACAGAATGAAGGAAATTGCCGGGTACATCAGAGAAGGTGCGATGGCGTTCCTAAGAAGAGAATATAAAACAATGGTAATTGTAGTCGTTGTTTTATTCTTAGCAATTGGTTTCGGATTACAAAGCTGGGTGACTGCAGTGCTTTACTTAATAGGTGCATTGTTGTCAGTTTTAGCTGGTTACTTCGGAATGAAGGTTGCAACATTAGGTAATGTAAGAACTGCTGATGCAGCTATGACATCAGGAATGCCTAAGGCTCTAAAAATTGCATTCAGAAGTGGTGCAGTTATGGGTCTTTGTGTAACAGGTCTTGGTCTTTTAGGTTTAGGACTAGTGTTCGTATTCTTAGATCTAGCTACAGTTGTACAGTGTGTAACAGGTTTTGGTCTTGGTGCTTCATCAATGGCTCTTTTCGGAAGAGTAGGTGGTGGTATCTACACTAAGGCTGCAGACGTAGGAGCTGACCTTGTAGGTAAGGTTGAAGCTGGCATCCCTGAGGATGACCCAAGAAACCCTGCTGTTATTGCTGATAACGTAGGTGACAATGTTGGTGACGTTGCCGGAATGGGATCTGACTTATTTGAATCATATGTTGGTTCAATTATTTCTGCTATTACTCTTGCAGCAGTTGCAGTACAAACTGCTCCAGAAATGGCGACTTTCTCAGAAGAAACAGCAGCATTATTCCCACTTGTATTATCAGGTATTGGTATTTTAGCTTCAATAATAGGTATTTTGTTAGTTAGAGGTAATGAAAACACTAATCCTGCTTCTGCATTAAACATGGGAACTTATATCAGTGGTATTATTGTTATCGTATGTGCAGTATTCTTAAGTAAGAGTATGCTAGGTGATTTCACTTATGCTGCAGCAATTATTGCAGGATTAATTGTAGGTATTGCAATCGGTAAGGTAACAGAAGTATATACTTCCGGTGATTATAAATCAGTACAGAGAATTGCTGAACAGTCTCAGACTGGAGCGGCTACTACTATTATCAGTGGTCTTGGTGTTGGTATGATGTCTACATTATGGCCAATTATTTTCATCGCAATTGGTATCTTTGTTGCTTACCAGTTTGCAGGATTATATGGAATTGCTCTTGCTGCAGTTGGAATGCTTTCAACAGCAGGTATGACAGTAGCTGTTGATGCTTATGGACCAGTTTCAGATAATGCTGGTGGTATTGCAGAAATGTCAGACCTTCCAGATGAAGTAAGAGAAATCACTGATAAACTTGACTCAGTAGGTAATACTACTGCTGCTATTGGCAAGGGTTTTGCTATTGGTTCAGCTGCATTAACAGCATTAGCATTATTTGCTTCATATGCTACTGTAACAGGACTAAGCACAGTTAGTTTATTAGAACCAATTGTAATTATTGGATTATTTATAGGTGCTATGCTTCCATTCTTATTCTCTGCATTAACTATGAATTCAGTAGGTAAAGCTGCTAATGAGATGATTGAAGAAGTAAGAAGACAATTTAGAGAAAATAAAGGAATTATGGAAGGCACTTCAAAGCCTGATTATGCTAGATGCGTTGATATTTCAACGGCAGCAGCATTAAAAGAAATGGTAATTCCAGGTTTACTTGCAATTGTTGCACCACTTGCAGTAGGTGTAGTACTAGGACCTGAAGCTTTAGGTGGTATGCTTGCTGGAGCATTGTCTTCAGGTGTGTTAATGGCAATCATGATGGCAAATGCTGGCGGTGCTTGGGATAACGCAAAGAAATACATTGAAGAAGGTCATTTTGGCGGTAAAGGTTCAGATCCTCATAAGGCTGCCGTAGTTGGTGATACAGTAGGTGATCCATTTAAGGATACTTCTGGTCCATCAATAAATATCTTAATCAAGTTAATGACAATTGTTGCAGTAGTATTTGCACCATTATTTGTTGAAATTGGAGGATTATTATAATCTTTAATTTCTGGACAAGTTATTAAACTCTAGATGTAAAATGGAGGTGGATTTAATTATCTACCTCCATTTTTGCTACTTAAAAGATATAATAAACTAATTTTAATAATCTAGACATTATTATAGTATAGATATAAAGAGAGGTGTAATATGGATTGGATTATTGAAATTAATAATACCGTAAATGGTATTGTATGGGGAGTCCCAATGATGGTTCTTATTGCAGGTGCAGGTATTTACTATACTATAAGAACTGATTTTTTACAGTTTAAGAAATTTGGCTATGCCATGAAGAGCACAATAGGTAAGTGTTTTCAAAGAACTAAGGCAAAGGAAGGAGCTGTAACCCCATTTCAAGCTATGACTACAGCCCTGGCAGCTACTGTTGGAACTGGTAATATTGCAGGTGTAGCAGGTGCTATTGCACTGGGTGGACCGGGTGCAGTGTTTTGGATGTGGCTGTCAGCGTTATTTGGAATGGCTACAAAATATGCAGAAGTAACTCTTGCCATTAACTATCGTGAACGTAATAAAAACGGGGACTGGGTTGGCGGACCCATGTATTATATAAAAAATGGGCTAGGTTATAGATGGAAATGGATTGCAGTTTTATTCTCTATTTTTGGAGGTATTGCAGCCTTCGGAATAGGAAATATGACTCAGGTTAATACAATTGCCTCTTCCATAGGTACAGTTGTTACAACATTTAATCCTAGTGCAGTGGAAAAAATTGGAATGATAAATATAATTGTAGGTGTTACTATCGCAATAATAGCGGCGCTGGTCCTTTTAGGTGGTGTAAAGAGAATAGGTTCAGTTACAGAAAAATTAGTTCCCTTAATGGCTGCGCTTTATATCATTGGGACATTAATTGTAATTAGTACCCATTGGCAACATATTGGCACTACTTTTCTTTCAATATTTGAAGGTGCTTTTAATCCTGATGCTGTAATAGGCGGTGGTTTAGGTATAGGAATTACTGCTGCTATTAGAAGTGGAGTAGGACGCGGAGTTTTCTCAAATGAAGCTGGTCTAGGTTCAGCACCAATAGCCCATGCAGCAGCAGATACTGACTCTGCAGTGAAACAAGGTTTATTTGGAATATTCGAGGTTTTTGCAGATACAATAGTCATCTGTACTTTAACTGCCCTTACTATTTTAGTTTCTGGCACTGCTATTACATATGGTGAGACGGCAGGTGTAGAGCTAACAATATCTGCGTTTACCATGACTTTTAATGGTGAAATAGCAAGCGTTTTAGTTGCTATAGGTATTACACTATTTGCGACATCAACGATTTTGAGCTGGGGCCTTTATGGAACACGTTGTGCAGAGTTTTTGTTTGGGTCTAAAATAATAAAGGGATATCAGACAGTTTTCATCTTATTTATAGTTGTTGGTGCAACTATGGAATTATCAACTGCGTGGAAAATCGCAGATACTTTAAATGGTCTTATGGCAATACCTAACTTAATTGCTTTAATTGCTTTGTCAGGAACAGTTGTAAAATTAACAAAAGATTATTTTAATAAAATAGGGAGGGAAATGTTTGGCTAAAAAGAATAGAATAAAAGAAATTAAGACCAATGCAATACGAATTGTAGAAGCAAACAGCTTGAATTATGAAACCCATAGATATGATCCAGACAATGGTATAGATGGGGTTTCTGTTTCAATATCTACGGGGATGGATCCTAACAAAGTATTTAAGACATTGGTGGTAGTAGGTGCATCTAAAGAAAATTATGTATGCGTAATACCTGTAAATCAGGAATTAGATCTAAAAAAAGCGGCAAAGATTTTAGGTGAAAAGAATATTGAGATGATTCCTGTGAAGACTCTTCTTAACACTACAGGCTATATAAAAGGTGGATGTTCTCCAATTGGTATGAAAAAGCTGTTTAAAACTATAATTCATGAAACAGCTAAAGAATTTGACACTATTTGTGTAAGCGGTGGTAGAGTAGGTCTTCAAATAGAGTTAAATGGTATAGAGTTATCCCAATTAATACAGGCAGAATTTGGAGATATAATTAAAAAAGTAGATTAAGTAAAACATAAAAGGAGTTGATTTTACAACTCCTTTTATGTTTTATAGTTATTTGTTTTTAAATTCTGGTGTTCTTTTTTCTAGGAAAGCTTTCATCCCTTCAGTTTTATCATCTGAACCAAAAGCTGCTGTAAATGTTTCAATTTCAAATTTACTTGCAGACTTCATATCCATATCATAGCCATTATTTATAGCTGACTTAGCGATTCCAATGGCTATAGGGGCTTTTGACATTATTGTTCTTGCAACGGTCTCGGCAGTTTCCATCAATTCTTCAGGTGCAACAATCTTTTCAACAAGACCGATTCTATATGCTTCAGACGCAGGAATAATCTCTGCTGTCATAATAAGGTATTTTGCCATACCTTTACCAACTAATCTTGCTAATCTCTGAGTTCCGCCAAAGCCAGGAATAATACCAAGACCAACTTCAGGCTGACCAAATTTTGCTTTTTCTGATGCAATTCTAATATCACATGCCATAGATAGTTCACATCCTCCACCGAGAGCAAAACCGTTTACAGCGGCGATTACAGGCTTCTCAATGGATTCAATTAAATTCATAACCTTGTGGCCTAGAATCATCATATTTCTGCCTTGTAAAGCATTTAATCCGCTCATCTGGGCAATATCAGCACCAGCGACGAAAGCTTTACCTTCACCAGTCAATATGACTGCTTTTACATTTTCATCTTTTTCGATTGCAGTAAAAACCTGGAGTAATTCTTCTAAAACATCTTCATTTAAAGCGTTCATAGCCTTAGGCCTACTAATTGTTACTAAACCCATTCCTTCTTTAACTTCATATTTAATGTTCTCATACATAGCAATATTTCCTTTCTCTAGAAAAAATAATGATATTGTTGATATTGTTAATATTGTAACATACTAAATTCGTTTTTTCAAACTTTCTAGAGCTTTTTTTACAGGAGGTAGTGAAATTACAATAACAGTAATAATACACTCAACACCTAAGTATGTAATATTATACCATAATGACCATGTAACTGCATTGAAGCCTTCTGGTGCATAAGAACCAAAGAATATGATTCCTGATATTAATGCACAAAAATACCTTCCTATAACTCCTAAAATATAGCCAGACACAAGACCGTTTTTACGGTTTCTCATAATACCGGAAAGGCCCATTGCACCATAGGCAAGTGGATAATCTATAAGAAGTTGGAGAGGGTGGATTACATAAGGACCAAAAATAAGATTAAGAAGTCCGAGACAAATTCCTGCCATTACAGCTCTTTTTGTTCCTAAATAATAACCACAAAGGGCTATAGGCAACATGCTTAAGGCTGTAACAGAACCACCTTGTGGCATTTGAAATAGCTTTATTTCACCAAGTCCTACAGCTAAAGCTATCATCAGTGCGGAAATAGTAAGCGCTTTTATATCAACCTTACTATTTTTTTCCGGAATTAAAATAAGAATAAATAAAATAACGATTACACCAACTGTAATTAGTTGGCCGCTGGTGGATTCAAAGAATCCTTGCAAATTTTCAAACATAAAAAAAACCTCCTTTAATCTAGGAGGGGAACTAAATAGTAATTATTCATACATTATATTATAAATAATCGCTTCCCTACGTCGGTACTGACCGAATCAGGTTATGAGGGTTTAAATCTCAGCATAAGCTCCCCTAGCTCCTAAAAGGATATTACTATTCTGATTATTTGTCAATATCTTTCGATAAAATAACCAACAATTTACCATTTGTAACTTTTATAATAGCTTTTTCATCTGTTATCTCATTACTTATTCCTAAAGTGGTTGAGTTTGTTAAGTCTGCATGACTAAGGGGATATTTTACTCCTCTAATAAAAACTCCAGTAGAAATATTACTATGGCTTATTACAGACAGGTACTTAAAATCATTTTTTCTAATTGAAATAGTAGTGTTTTCAATTAAAAATACATAGTTTTGGTATGATAAAAGGGAAATGGACCGACCAGGACTATTGTATTTATCCAGAAGACCTATATTGCCAAGGGTATGATCTAATCTGCCGCCTGTCCCTCCTAAAATAGTAATATCGGTAAATCCCATTTCACATGCTTTCTTTACCGCTGCTTCAGTGTCTGTTATATCCTTTTCTTTTGATAATGTAACAACGAAGGCATCTGCAATTCTCGGTGGGTTAGATGAATCAAAATCTCCAATTATAAGATTGGGCTTAAAACCCAGTTGTTCTGCAATAATATACCCACCATCAGCACAAATTATATAGTCAAAGTATTTCTTTTGAAGTGAAATTCTTTCAGGGTATTCTAAATATGATGTAAAAATTAAACAGTTTGCCATTTTCTTCTCCAAATTCTTTCAATTGTATTACTATAGAAAATATTATATAATATTATATGTATATTTTAAAGAAGGAGTTTATAATTGATGAATAATATTATAGTAAGAGAGACTGCTGGAGAGATAAGAGCAATTGCTCGTTATGCACTTAGAGGAAATTGGGGAAAGGTTATGGTAGGATATGTTATATATTTTATGCTGTCAGTTGTTGTATCAGACGCATTGTCAATAATCTTTGACTCAGCATCCTATGGAATGGAGGTTCCTTATCTTGATAGATCTATTACGGTTTCATTCGTAAGCAATCTATATACTGCAGTAACAACAGGCGCTTTAATTTTAGGCTTGTCAAGTTTTTATATTAGTTTTTTTAGAAAGAAAGATATTAATTCCACATATGTTTTTAACGGTTTTGAATATTTTATTAAATCCCTTGGACTGTTTGTAATGATTTCTATATTTTCTTTCCTTTGGGCTTTGTTATTCTTTATTCCAGGAATAATTGCAGCAATAAGATATAGCCAAGCATTTTATATTCTTGCAGACAACCCAAACAAAGGAGTATTTCAATGTATTGATGAAAGTAAAACCTTAATGAAAGGCAATAAAGGAAGATTCTTTTATTTAATGCTTACCTTTATTGGTTGGTCTTTACTAGCTTCAATACCATATTTAATTATTCCTACTACAACGAGTGTAATATTAGATACTCTTATAGGTTATGTTGCAATGATACCTTTACTATTTGTATATGTATATGTATTTTGTGCAAGGACAGTATTTTATGAGTTGGTATCAGGTCATTTAATTGCAAAAAAAGAAGATCAGAATAATTTTACAATCTAAAACTTAAAGAGAGGATAAAAACCCTGGATTTTGTAACAGTTGACAAGAGTAAAAGCATATTATAAGTATACTTATTAGATAGGAGGAGTTACCTTGTCAATAGAACGTCACTATTTCCCCGGTAATAATACGCCGGAGGGATTTTTTTCTTACTATAGATATATTATGGGACAGAGAGAGGCAAATAAAATAATTTGCATCAAGGGTGGCCCGGGAACTGGAAAATCTACATTTATGAAAAAAGTAGGGGATCGTCTTGTAGATCAAGATGAAGATGTTGATTTTTTACATTGTTCTTCCGATGAAAACTCTTTGGATGGAATAATAATAAAAAGAAAAAACATTGCTATAGTTGATGGAACAAGTCCCCATGTTATCGATCCCATAACTCCCGGGGCGGTAGATAATATAATTAACTTTGGCCAATATTGGGATGAAGCAAAACTTGCTGGAAACAAAGATGATATTATAAGTTATAATGAAGAATGCAGTAAATGGTACCGGTTAGCATATAGCTATCTAGCAGCTGCAAAGTGCATGTACAGTAATTTAGAAAAGCTATATAATGATAGTGTTGAAATATCAGAGATATATAAGCTTTCGGCAGACATAATTGCAAAAGAATATAGAAATTTAGATATTTCTTTGAAACCAGGCAGTATGAAAAGGTTTTTTGCAAGTGCAATTACATCGAATGGAAATGTTAATTACATTAAAACCTTACTTCAAGATATGAAGAAAGTATACTTAATAAATGTACCGGTAGGTTATGCCAATAGTAGTTTTATGAATATTATAGCAGAAGGTGCAATATATAGAGGTTTTGATGTTGAGGCATACTACTGCCCAATGAGCCCATCAGATAAAATCGAACATATTATCATTCCTGAAATTAAAACTGCATTTACAACTGTTAATAAATGGCATGATTTAGAGCCTTGGGAAATATTTTATGTAGAAGAAGAGTCAGACCAGAATATTATATTAATAGATATATGTGATTATACAAATAATTATTTTATGGAAAAAAATAATAGTATTATCGTAAACCTAACTAAATATATGGATATTTTAATAGATGAGGCGGTAAAGTGTTTAGGGCGAGCTAAAGAAAACCACGATATAGTAGAAAAGATGTATATTAAACATATGAATTTTGAAAAAATCGATCAATTAGTTGAAGATTTAATTTCAAATTTATAAGCTGTTAGGCAACAAGTAAAATTGTTGCCTTGTTTTTTTTATTGTAAAATAGTATAATTTTATTTGATATATTGAAACATGGAAAGAACGGAGAAAAAAATTGAATTTAGACGCTATATTATCTATGCTTGGTGGAATAGGTCTCTTCCTATACGGCATGAAGATTATGGGACAATCATTAGAACGTTTTGCTGGGGCGAAGATGGAAAAGACCTTAGAGAAACTTACTAATAGTAAAACAAAAGGTGTTTTGCTTGGAGCCGGGGTTACGGCAGTAATCCAAAGCTCATCTGCAACTATTATTATGGTAATTGGTTTTCTTAACGCTGGTATCTTAAAGTTAATTCAAGCAGTTCCTGTAATAATGGGTGCAAATATAGGCACAACTGTTACAGCACAGATTCTACGACTAGGAGATATTGATAATGGAAACATTATACTTCAAATGATGAAACCTACGTCATTTGCTCCAATTTGCGTAGTAATAGGTGCTTTTGTTATGTTAATATCAAAGCGCAATAAAACTAAGGATAAGGCAGGTATAGCTGTTGGTCTTGGAATTTTATTTATTGGAATGTCCATGATGGAAAACAGTTTTAAACCTTTGGCCAGCTCTGAGGAATTTATGAACACATTTTTGGTTTTGACCAACCCTATACTAGGTGTTTTGGCTGGTATGCTGGTAACCATAATTTTGCAGAGTTCATCTGCATCTGTTGGTGTGCTTCAAGCGATGTCTGTTACAGGTGCTATTACATTTTCAATGGCGGCGCCAATTGTTATAGGGCAAAATATAGGAAAATGCGTAACAGTGCTTCTGGCAAGTATCGGAACCAATAAGAATTCTAAGAGAGCTGTGTGTATAGATATCACAATGTCTTTAATAGGAGCTATTATTTTTTTAGTTGTAATATATGCTTATCAGAGTACAATTGGTTTTGGTAATTGGGATACTCCAATAAATAGGGGAGGTATAGCAGACTTTCATACTCTATTTAACATTGTAACTTGTATAGTTATGTTGCCTTGCTGTAATATACTAATAAAAATATCTAAAAAAATAGTCAAGGATAAGAATAACTCTAAGATGGATCAAGAGTTAGCCTTATTAGATGATATTTTTATTTCTAATCCTGCTGTAGCTTTAGAACAATGTAGAAAAGTAATGGATTTTATGAATGATGCTGTAGTAGAAAACTATAAGCTAGCTACAGAGGCGGTCTTTAACTATGATGAAAAAAACGTAGAAAAGATAATAGAAAACGAAAATTTTCTAGATAAAACAGAAGCGGTGTTAGGTGAATACCTTGTTAAAATCACTGAACAACATTTAAATAAAGAGGACAATAGACTTGCAACAGAATTCATGCATACCGTAGGAGATTTTGAGAGAATAGGTGATCACTGTATGAATATTATGGAGGTGGCGGAGTATAATAAAGATCAAGATATTGCTTTTTCTGGACCTGCAAAATTAGAAATCACTCATTTATTTAAAGCGGTAGAAAATATATTACATACTACAGTAAGTGCTTATCAAGACGAAAAAGAAAGTGTTTGTCATAAAGTGGGGCCTATGGAAGATGTTATAGATAATTTAGTTTCATTACTTAAATCTAAGCATATAGTTAGACTGCAAAGAGGTGCATGCACTACACAAGGCGGCATTTCATTTGTTGAGCTTTTAACTAACCTTGAAAGAATATCTGATCACTGTACAAACATTTCAGTACATCTTCACCAAAGAATACATAAAGAGAGTTTAGACACTAGTCTTAATCAAATATTTTATCCTACAAGCGATGAATATAAGGCAATGACCCAATACTATGAATCGATGTATATTGATCCAATAGAAGAGTAGAAAATACCCCGTAACTTCAAATAAGATGTTACGGGGTTCTTTTAATAAGACTATTTAGATACAAGCTCTATTGCCTTTTTAATATCTAAAGGAAGATCAGCCGTAGTGGTAATTCGTTGTCTTGTAACAGGATGATCAAAAGATAACGAGTAAGCATGAAGAGCTTGCCTTTCAATTAACCAAGGGTTTTCTCCGCCATATAAATGGTCGCCGACAACGGGATGGCCTATATGTGACATATGTACTCTAATTTGATGCGTTCTACCTGTTTCAAGTAAGAGTTCTACTAGAGAATAGCCTTTATCATAACGTTTTAATACTTTGACGTGGGTTATGGAAGGATACCCACCATCAACCATGACGCCCCTTTCTACACGTTGGGGATCAGGCCTGCCAATGGGTAGATTTATAGTAAACTGATCCTCTTCAACTATTCCTTTGACAAGAGCTTTATAACGTTTTTCTATAGAATTGTATTTCATCTGTTTAGTAAAATCATCTTGAGCATGAGAATTTTTTGCAATTACCAAAAGTCCTGAGGTATCCATATCTAAGCGGTTTATAAACCTTATCTTAAACTGCTGATTATTATCCTCCATATATTTCATAAGACCATTTGCAATGGTATGAAGTGGGTGACCTTTAGTTGGATGAACTATTATCCCGGGCTGCTTGTTTATAATCAATAAATCATTATCTTCAAAAACAGGATTTATGGGAATGTTTTCCTTTGGAAAATCACTTTTTTCATCTGGAAGATTTATTGAAATGATGTCTCCAGGATTAGGGGTTATCCATCCTGCTGTTGTAATTCCGTTGAGCATAATTAAATTTTGACGCCTGAGCTTTGATAAAAGTCTAGAAGAAAAAGAAAAATTACTTCTTATTAGGTCTTTTATACATAACCCTTGGTCACTTTCTTTTACAATGTATTCAAATTTAGCCATAGTACCTCTTTTATAATTATAGTTTTATAAGAATTTGCTTTTTACTTTTTTCCAAAAATCATAAGTTTCAAACCTCATAAGTTTTACTTTGATATCAGAAAAGGTTATTTCTATTTCTTTAACATTTTCATATTCTGAAGATTCTCCATCATATACTATCATCAGCTTATTTCTGTCTTTATCAAGATCTGGGACTATTCCTAAACTAAGTTCTGATGGAAGCATTATACTTGAAGTAAAAGAACGATAAGCGGTAGTATTCATGGGTGCAATAGGTGTGACTTGAAGAATATTTAGTCTTGGGTCAACAATACTACCTCCTAATGAGTAATTATAAGCTGTACTTCCAGCAGGGGTGGCAACAAGTATGCCATCACCACTGAACCTTTCTATAAAACTGCCGCCAATTGATATGTTTAAATGAACAGAGTAGGATGAATTTCCTTTTATAGCAATTTCATTTAATCCAATATGGGAATATTCATTATCTCTTGTACGTACAATAGATTTAACTGTAGATAGCTGCTGTATTACGTATTTACCGTGAGTATAGTTAAAAATAAAATCATCAAGCTGGCTAGGCAGTATTTCTTGGAAAAAACCAAGATGTCCGGTATTTATTCCAATTATAGGAACAGATGGAAAGTCAAACTTATGAATAGATTCAAGGAAGGTACCATCACCACCGATGCATACTAAAAGATCTGTATCACTATTAAAGTGAGATTGAACTTCTAATCCTACATTATCTAGTTTTTGCCTCAGTTTTTTTTCGATTTTTTTAGATGCTAAACTTTCATTAGCATAAATAAATATTTGTTTATTCATATCACTTTTATAATAGTTTTTCCAATTCTTCAACTAATGTTTTGAATTTTTCCATAGCCATAACGATAGGTTCAGGTGTACTCATATCTACACCAGCAATTTTTAAAAGCTCTACTGGATAGTTACTGTCACCAGTTTTTAAAAATTCCTTATATGCATCTCTGGCTTTTTCTCCTTCATTTAGAATCTTTTGTGAGATAGCAGTTGCAGCAGAGTATCCGGTTGCATACTGGTAAACATAGAAGGCTCTATAAAAATGAGGGATTCGTGCCCATTCATATTTAATGAATTCATCCTCATCTAAAGCAGGCCCAAAATATTTTTTGTTAAGTTTATCATATTCATCTGACAACCATTGGGCAGTAAGTGTAACACCTTTTTCAGAAGCCTCATGGGTTAGCTTTTCAAATTCTGCAAACATAGTCTGTCTGAATAAAGTAGTCCTAAATTCTTCAATATATAGATTTAAGAGATACTTCTTCATATTAGGATCATTTTCTTTTCCAAGAAGGTGTTGCATTAACAATGACTCGTTTACCGTTGAGGCAACTTCAGCAGTAAAAATTGAGTGACCACCATAAACAAATGGTTGATTTTCTCTAGTATAACTTGAATGCATAGAGTGTCCCATTTCATGAACTAGTGTAAAGACATCTTTTAAAGTTTCAGTGTAATTTAACAAAATATAAGGCATAGTATCGTATGAACCAAAGCTATAAGCGCCACTGGTTTTGCCTTCATTTTCGTATACATCAATCCATCCGGAATCAATTCCTTTAGAAAGTCTAGAAATATATTCTTCTCCTAAAGGAGCAAGACCTTCCTTCATAATTTCAATTGCCTCTTCATAAGGAATTTGTTTTTTTGGAAGTTCTACAAGAGGAACATATACATCATACATTTTAAGCTGATCTGTACATAAAACTTCCTTTCTTATTTGGATATATTTGTGTAGAACCGGTAGATAATCATTTACAACTTTAATTAAATTGTCATAAACAGAGGTTGGTATGTTGTCACCAGAAAGTGCAGCTTCAAGTGAAGAATCATATTTTCTGATTCTTGCAGAAACAACATCAGACTTTGTATTGTAATTGTAATTTGTTGAAACTGTATTTATAAGATTCTTGTAGGAGTTATACATATTTTCATAAGCATTTTTTCTGACTTTTCTATCATGAGATTCCATGAAATTAATGTAATTTCCATGAGTTAATTTTACAGTATCACCATCCTCGTCTATTATTGTGCCAAAGTCAATATCCGCGTTATTTAGCATAGTAAAAATGTCATTTGTTGCACCAGTCACTTCACTCATCTGTGCTAATATATTTTCTTCATTTTTGGATAAAACATGTTTTTTCTCTCTCAAAATATCATTGATTACGAATGAGTATTTGGAAAGTTTAGGATATTCCTGAACTAGAGAAAGTAGTCTTTCATCTGAAGCCTCAAGGAGCTCAGGTACAAAAAAAGACATTGAAGCGGAAACCTTTGCCATAGCAGTACTACAATTCCCATTCATCGCTTGATACTTTGTTACTCTATTATCTTCATCTTGTTTCATTCGGGCATATACATAAGCTCGTTCTAAAGTTTTCCATATATAGTCTTTTTCTGAAAGGGCATTAAATAATGTTTCGCCACTTTCTGTAAGTCGACCTTGATATTCAGTAAATTTATCGGTACGAGAAAGTACATTATCTATATCTTTTTGCCATAAATCTTCTGTTGGATACATCGCCTCAATATTCCATTTATATTTTTTATCTATTTCTTCTCTTTTTTTTAAATTTTTATCTCCCATTTTAACCTCCGTATAGAAATTATTTAGTATTTGTAGTATAATCATGAATATTATTATTATAACATAAATGGAAAGGAATATCACTAAATGGACAACAGACCTATAGGTTTTTTTGATTCAGGTCTAGGCGGGCTGACTAGTATTCCCCATCTGATAAAAGAAATTCCTAATGAAAAAATAATTTTCTTTGGCGATACAGCTAGGACTCCTTATGGTTCTAAGTCACCGGCAACCATAAAGCAATTTACTATGCAGATTGGAGATTTTCTTGTAAAAAATAATGTAAAGATGATTGTCATCGCTTGCAATACTGTAAGCGCAACATGTTTAGAGGATTTAAGAGCTGCATATCCTGATATACCTGTAATTGGAGTTATTTCTCCTACGGCAAGAGTTGTTGCAAAGCATTGTTGTGAAGAGGACAGAGTTGGAATAATTGCTACTAAAGTAACTGTTTCAAGCGGTGCATACGAAAGAAAAATAAAAGAAAAAAACCCTTCAATTAAAAATGTATTCTCTAAAGCATGTCCTGCTTTTGTTCCTTTAATTGAAGAGGGGATAATTGACAATGAGATAATGGATCTTACTATAAAATATTATTTAGACAGCTTTATAAAAGAAAATAGTATAAATCATTTAGTTTTAGGATGCACACATTATCCTTTAATAAGTAAAAATATAAGGAAGTTATATCCTAAGCTAAATATAATTAGCTCATCAAGAGAAGTTGTAGAGGCTATTCGACTAGAATTAAAGGCGCGCGATATGTTTGCAGAAAAGAATAATTTAAAAAATATGTTTTACGCCAGCGATCTTTCGGAGAACTTTGTAAATATGATAAAGAATATTTTAGGGGAGGAAGAAGAAGGCTTGAATATTAATTTTAAAAATTTAGATATTTAGTAATTTAGATTAGGAGATACTAATACCATGGATAAAGAACGATTATACGAAATATTAGATATTGAAAATGGAAGCCAGTTTGAGTATTTTGAAAATCTGGCTGATTTATTAGAATGTGAAGAGAATATTGACAATGATATTTTATATGAACTTGTAAAAGAAATAAACAAAGAAACTTTTGCTGAGTTATGTAAAAACTACTTTGATGAAGTGATAGATACAATCCCAAGTGATGCTATTGATATTTTTACTCTTCTAAATAATATCAAACTGTCATTTATCGGAATGGCAAAAAACTGCGAGGATTATAGCACCTTAGTGCATTTAGCAGATGAGATATATAGATTTAGACAATGGTATAACATGGGTATTTCTGTTGAATGCCAAAATATTTCCACAGGAGAAATAAAAGCTTTATGTGTAAGAGATGCTCTTATTTTATCTAGACTAGAAAAACTAGGTGAGGAAGAGTATTCTTACAATTTTAACCATGCCCTTGATTATCAGATTGAAGAATATATTATGTCTTTTGCAGACATGGTTGTAGAAGAAGAAACTGAAGGAATTGAAGAAGATAATTAACAAAATGAATACAGACTGCATACTATAAGTTAAGAATGATTATGACTGATGTATGGAGGTTTTTGTATGTGTGATAATAAAAAAGATTGTTACGACAGAGATAGAATGGAATGTTGCGAAAAGGAATGTATCCATGATTGCAGAGAAAAATGTTTCCAGGAATGCTACTGTGATAATAACAGTGGGTGGGGGATACTTATTCTATTGATTGTGTTGTACTTACTATTCTGTAATAATAACGGAAAAGGTGGACTCTTTGGAGGTCTATTCTAGTCTAAAAGGAAGCAAGCATAATGCTTGCTTTTTTTATTTGCAGATGTTAGTATTTTAAATAGAATAATCGTAGGAGGTAATTGATGGACAAAGGATACAAGCAAGGGTTAATAGCAATTTTAAGTTGTAATATTTTATGGGGGTTTTTACCTATTTATTGGCAAAGTTTAAGACCTATAGACTCAATGATAATAATTTTTTACAGAATAGTTACTATGGCCATAGTATGTTTTATTATAGGGGTTGCCAAAATCGGAATAAAAGATTTATTTAAACCTTTGTTTGAGAGTAAAAAATCTATTTTGATTTATCTAGTGGCCGGAATTATCATTACTGTTAATTGGAGCCTTTACATATGGGCAGTTAATGCAAATTATGTTATACAGACATGTATGGGGTATTACATTGAACCTTTATTGATTTGCTTGTTCGGTATTGTTCTATTTAAAGAGAAGTCAAATAAATGGAAGAAAGTCGCTTTTGGTATAGCGCTGTTAGGTCTTCTAGTAATGGTAATTGGATATAGGCAGGTTCCATTAATTGCAATTGCTCTAGCATCTACATTTGCAATATATGCGGCAATTAAAAAAAGTGTAAATATTAATCCTATCCAATCACTTTTGTATGAAACTATATTCATGGCACCAATTGCATTAATAGCTATTATTTATTGTGAAGTTAATAAAATAGGGGCATTTACAGTAGTGGAGCCTTCTAAAATATTTTTGTTAATGCTTGCAGGTCTTTTTACGGCTATGCCACTAGGGCTATATTCTTTTGCAGCTAATAAGCTACCGTTAATAAATGTGGGAATAGCAGGTTATATTTCACCTTCGATTTCTCTAATATTAGGAATTTTTCTCTTTAAAGAACCTTTTGATGGAATTCAATTCACTGCTTTTGTGATAATTTGGATTGGATTAGTGTTCTTTACTTATGGAGAATACGTTGAAATTAAGAATCAAAATATGGAGGCAATAAGTGAAGGATGTTAACCTGAATTTTTTTAGTGTTGCAATAATGTATGTTGGAACAATTATGGGTGCAGGCTTTGCATCGGGAAGAGAGATCTGGCAGTTTTTCGGAGTGTTTGGCGAGAAGGCATACATAGGTGTTATTTTTGTTGGAGTACTTTTTATGGTTATGGGTATGATGACTAGCTTCATTGCAAGAGAGTTAAATACCAATGATATGGGAAAGGTAATTGTACCTGGAAATAACCAGAAGATTGTAGATTTAGTTGGATACTTTATGGCATTTATGTTATTCACAGTACTTATAACAATGTCAGCTGCTGGGGGTTCTATATTCTATCAACAATTTGGACAAAGTAAAATCCTCGGCGGTATGATTATCATAATATTAGTGATAATCACTGTGTTAGGGGAGTTTCAAAGAGTATCAAAAGTATTTAGGTTTATTATGCCGGTACTTTTTATCATAGTAATTGGAGTCAGTATCTTAGTGATCTTTAAAGATATTGGAGACTCTGGTTATAATGATCCAATAAAACCTAGTCCTATGGCAAAAACTTGGTGGCTTGCGGCAATGCTCTATATTTCATATAATATTCTGGCTTTGATTCCCATAGTAGCTACTGCTTCTGTTAATGCCAAAGATGAGAAAAGTGCAGTTATTGGAACAGGCCTTGGAGGTATGCTTTTAGGTTTATTAGCTTTTGTTCTTGTATGTGCGCTTCAAACTGATATGTCTTTTTCTCAGGCTCTTGATATGCCTATGCTTGGATATTCTGGAAGAATCTCCAAAATAGTTAATATTATATATACTGTGGTGTTAATGATTGCAGTATATTCATCTGCAACAAGTAATTATTATGGATTTACAACGAAGATAAAGGACTCTCCGAAGAAAAAGTATATAATTATTACTGTCGCATGGGTGGGATTTTTTTGCGGGCTTATAGGATTTAAAAAAGTCGTTGCATATATGTTCCCTGCTGAAGGCTTTTTGGGATTTATAATAATTGCAATGATAATAACTAATTTTGTTATTGTTTATAGAAAAAAGCAACAAATAAAAAATGCTTTAAATAATAGATTTAGTTTTCCAGATGGGTGTATTAGAGTTACTGCAGGTAAAGGTGGAGAATCAATATTAATAGTTGGGAAAGAAAAAGTTGCCTTATACGATTGTGGAATGGCATATTGTAATAAGGACTTAATAAAAAACATAGAGAAAGAATTATATAAAAGGAATTTAAAAGAAATAGATTATATTCTTCTATCCCATAGTCATTATGATCATGTTGGAGCATTACCATATCTTTTAAAAAGATGGCCAAAGGCACAAGTTATTGGATCTGAAAAATGCAAAAATGTTTTTAAAAGTAGTGGGGCAAGAAAAACTATGAAGGAGTTAGGTGAAGTAGCACTTGCATCTTTTTCTAGTGAGAAGACTGAAATAATAGTTGACGGGTTAAGAGTAGACAGGGTTGTATGCAACAATGATTCAATTGATTTAGGAGATAAAGTTATCAAGGTTCTGGAAACAAAAGGCCATACAGACTGTTCGTTAACATATGTAATTGACCCAGACAAAATAATGCTAGCATCTGAAAGTACAGGGGTACTAAGAAGTAATGGTGTTATTACGACTGCAATACTAAAAGATTATGATATGACTATTGAATCAGCAAAAAGAGCGATGGCATATAATGCTGATTATTTAGTTATTCCCCATTATGGAATCTTGGACAAGGAAAATAGTATTCACTATTTTCACGGATACATCAAAGCAGCTGAAGAGGAAAAAGAATTTATATTAAATTGTAAGAATAAAGGGATGTCTTTTGATGAGATTCTTTTAGAACATGAAAAAAAGTATTGGTCTTCAGAAAGAGCTGAGGCTCAACCAAAAGAAGCTTATATTACCAATGCAGAATATACTATAAAGCATATATTGGACAGTTATTTTATAGAATCAAATTAGGTAAAATAAAAAAGTAAAATGATAAAAAACTTAAAGAAAACAAGAATCTTAATATTAATTATGTTAGCAGTCTTGATATTTTCTGGGATACTTTTTCAGTCCTATAATTCTAATAGTTTGGAGATTGTTAATTTAGCATTAGAAACCGAAGATAATCTCTTTATGAGAGCTGAAATCATTATACCAAGTAAAACTGCAGGTGGTAGTATGCCTTTGGTAACAATCGGTCATGGGTTCAAGGGTACATTGAATAGCGGTGGGGCGAGAGAACTTGCTGAGAGGCTTGCAAAAAATGGGGTTGCTACAATTCGTATGGACTATAACCACTTTACAGATAAAATGTGTATTGAAAAGACAAACCAATATGATTTGGAATCTATGATTGAAGATCAACTTTTGTGTATTAATTATATGAGAAATAATTATAATATTGATGATGAAAGAATTGGCCTTTATGCTAGAAGTATGGGAGGAAGGGTTGCCATGATCATGGCTAATAAGAGTCTAGGAGGTATTAACTATAAAGGTCTGGCTCTTGTAGCTCCCGCCGGAAATGATATTGCTATGAAACATTATATGGGTGGTCAGGACTCTTGGACAAAAATGAAAAAGGAAGCAAAGCTAAATGGCTTTGTTTGGTATCAAGGGTTAAAGCTTGAGAAAAATTGGTTTGATTTATTTGAAGAATACAATCCTGCTAAGGATGGGAACACCTATAAAGAAAATGTTTTAGTTATATATAATACATTAGATAATGTAGTTACACCTGAGACAAGTATTGAGTGTTGTAAAGCATATAAGAATAATATTCTATATAAAGTGACTACACAAGATGGGCATGGTTATGAAATGTCATATGAAAATTCTAAATTGAAGAATGAAATTATGACAGAAATTGTAGATTATTTTATAACCCAATTTGATGTTTGATTAAAAAAAGGGCTTCGCTGATGCGATAGCCCTTTTTCTTCTTCATCACTTTTATTAATTTACCTTCTTGGTTGAGGTCTTCTTGCTGGCGTATTTGCATAATCACAGCACTCGTTGTCATTGCAAGGATTATTATCATGACAGTAATCTTTATGGTCATGGTGATGATGTTTATGCCTATCGTCTTCGCAAGGATCCACAGGGCAATTTTCTATTGTATCACATTCTTTAACCTGATTTGGGAATAGACTTGGGAATGTGGTACATATTGCATTATTCTGTGTAGCTGGTTTTGCATATCCCGTTGAAAGGACACAAAGCTGCACAGGAACTACGATTTTCTTTTCACATGTTACACAAATAGCAACAATTAAATTTGCAGAGACTTTGCCATCAGGACCTATACATAGATCTCTACCGTAATTGTTTGTTGCCAGTCTGGATTCGCATGCTGAATTACAGAATTCTGTAAATCTAGGTAAGAATGCGGTATCGATAGTTGATGGCATACATATTTCAAAGAAATTGGTAAGTACTAGAGGACATTCTTTTGTAGCGATATTAACTTCTGACCAAATTGTAAAAATAACTTCGTTATTACAACTGTCACATAATAAAAGATCAATTTCTACGACTACATTTCCTGAAATAGAAATGTTTTGGGTTCCAAAGATTGGGGTTCCCATACATTTATCATCACATTCAGATGTGTCGGCATATAATATTTTTTCTGAGAAAGTGCCATCTGCACCTACTACTTTTAAGCATTCGCCTGAACAATTTCTTAAGAAAGATGCACCAGAAATACTGGTGTTTACATCTAAGTCTAAATTATCAGGATCATCCACATTTGTTGGGTTAAAAAACCTCTTACATCTAATATCAATAACACGTTTCACTCTATGGTTAGGTGGGATATTTGGCTTGAATACCTGGTTATCAACAGAGCGCATACCCTGTAGATTAAAAAGTACGGCATCAAAAACTTTTTGAACGTATATAGGTTCAGTTACCAAGCTACTTATATCGCCGTCAAATTCACACAAAGTGTTAGCATTACAGCAGTTTTGATAGAGGTCTGGTGTTACTCTTCCACCAAAGCAACTCATATTGTTACCTCCTTATTTGCTCCATAATCTTTCTTGAATAGTATATGATTTGAATGTAAAGTGTGTTACAATATCTACATCAATACAATATATATCTAGGAGCAGTATATGAAGAAAGAAGAAGAAACGGAACAACTTATTAAAGAATATGAAGAAAAAAGAACCGTAAAAACTGCTAGTTTAACAATTGTATTGGTTGTCTTTGCGGTTTTTATTGTTATATTATATTTTACAGATGTGATTGGATCTCATTTTGGAAAATATGCGGAGAATGTTTCCCTTGCAATTATAGGGGTAATATTAACATTAATGTTGTTTAAAAATAAATCTAAATAGAGGGGATACTAGTTATGATAAAACTTAGGAGTTTAAATTCGGGAATTAGAATTATTATGGAAGAAATACCATATGTTCAATCGGTAGCCGTTGGAATCTGGGTAAAAGCTGGAGCTGTAGATGAGAATGATTTCAATTCTGGAATTTCCCATTTTATTGAACATATGGTGTTTAAAGGTACAACCCATAGAAATTCAAGGCAGATAGCAGAGGATATTGATAAAATCGGTGGACAGATAAATGCGTTTACAGGTAAAGAGGCTACATGTTATTATGTAAAATCCTTATATAATAACTTTGAAAAAGGCACGGATGTACTGATTGATATGCTTTCTGATTCTCTTTTTGATATTGAAGAAATAGAAAAAGAAAGAAAAGTAATATGTGAAGAGATAAAAATGACTTTAGATGACCCTGACGAACTAGCTCATGATACAATCACGGAGCTTGTTTTTAAGAATAGCGATTTAGGGAGGTCAATTATTGGTACACCTAAATCATTGAATAATATATCTAGAGATGTTATGAAAGATTATTATTATAATGAATATTCAAGAGATAATATTGTAATTTCAATTGCTGGTAAGTTTGACGAAGAGCAGGTGTGCAGTTACTTAGAAGATAAGTTAATGCAATTAAAAGATAATAAAAACAGAAAAGAATCAATCATAGGTGAATATAAGCCATCTTATAAAGTGATAGAGAAGGATATAGAACAGTCTCATATCTGTTTGGGAACTAAAGGTTTAAAATTAGGTGATGATAGATATTATGCTTTTTCAATACTAAATAATATAATGGGAGGAAGCATGAGTTCTAGACTTTTTCAAAATATTAGAGAAGAAAAAGGTTTAGCATATTCTGTTTATTCTATGGCTAATTCATTTAGTCATGATGGGTACTTTAACATTTATGCAGGCGTAAGTCATGACAAAATAAATAATGCAGTAAATGGGATAAAGGAAGAATTAATACAACTTGAGAAAAAGGGTGTTACTCTAGATGAATTAAATATGGCTAAGGAACAGTTAAAAGGACATTATATATTTGGCCAGGAGAGTGTCGCAGGACGTATGTTTTCTATTGGAAAAAGCATGATTTTACAAGGAGTTGTATATACGCCAGAACAGGTGATTAAAGGCATTGATTCTGTTACCTTAGACGATATAAATCGTGTAAAAAAATTAATATGCGATATTGATAATTATTCAGCTGTTGCAGTAACTAACAATAGAATTAAACTTGAGGAAATGTTGAAAGGATAATATGGAAATAAAAATTACAAGTAGAGGAAATTTTAAACCTGCTTATGAAACTGAGTATTCTTCAGGGGCAGATTTAAGAGCATATATCGATGAACCAATAACTCTAAAACCAGGTGAACGAAAACTTATTCCAACAGGGATATCTATTGAGCTTCCTTGTGGTTATGAGGCCCAGGTTAGAGCTAGAAGTGGACTTGCAATCAAACATGGAATAGGACTTGTAAATGGAATAGGTACTATTGATGCTGATTATCGTGGAGAGTTAAATGTTCCACTTATAAATTTTGGAAATGAAGATTACATTATTGAAAATGGAGATAGAATAGCCCAAATGGTTATTACAAGATATGAAAAAGCAAGTTTTAAAATTGTATCGGAGTTAAATGAGACAGAACGAGGAACTGGAGGCTTCGGACATACAGGAGTAAAATAAAATGTTAACACGAATAGATTTAGAAAAACGAGAAATTGAGTACTTATCTCCCTTAGCATGTAAATCCATTGATTCATTAGGGAGAGAGCTTGAAGAAGAAAAATGCCAATTTAGGACAGAGTTTCAAAGAGATAGAGATAGAATCATACATTCTAAGGCTTTTAGACGCTTAATGCATAAAACTCAGGTATTTTTAGCTCCCGAAGGAGATCATTTTAGAACTAGACTTACTCATACTATTGAAGTGTCTCAAATAGCAAGAACAATTGCAAAAAGTTTAAATCTAAACGAGGATCTTACAGAGGCTATTGCACTGGGTCATGATTTAGGGCATACACCTTTTGGTCACAATGGAGAAATGGTTTTAGACAGTATTCACCCTGAAGGGTTTAAACATAATGTACA
The DNA here is from genome assembly GCA_040307645.1 of Anaerovoracaceae bacterium. Lineage (GTDB taxonomy): Bacteria > Bacillota > Clostridia > Peptostreptococcales > Anaerovoracaceae > JAVXAG01. Next base: position 29,133 of record JAWRJF010000048.1, read on the forward strand.
GAGTCTTAGAGTAGTAGAAGTTCTAGAGTCAACACAGAATAGGAAGGGAATGAACCTTACAAAAGAAGTACGAGATGGTATCCTAAATCATAATGGACCAGGGATTCCAATTACCCTTGAAGGACAGATAGTTAAAATTAGTGATAGACTTGCATATATTAATCATGATATTGATGATGCAATAAGAAGTGGTGTTATTTCAATGGATGACTTACCATTAGGACCAATAAAGCTATTTGGAAGGAGACATCAAGAAAGAATAAACAATATGGTTACCAATGTAATTTATAATAGTGATGGAAAAAATCATATTGTGATGAGTGATGATTATAAAGAGCAATTAGATATATTGCGAAAGTTTATGTTTGCTAATGTGTATAAAAGTTCAAGGGTAAAAAAAGAAGAGGACCTAGCTAAGGTTGAAGTAGTATTAAGTTCTTTATATAAATATTTTATAAATAATCCTGACAAATTGCCTGAGGATAATAGGATAACCATTGAGTCAGAAGGAATTAATGTAGCTGTTAAGGATTATATTGCAGGCATGACAGATAGATATGCATTGGGAATTTACACAGATTTGTTTGTTCCTAAGGGATGGAAATAATTTTTTTAAAAAAAAATAAAGGAAACAACCCATTTTTGTAGAATAAGAACATAGAAGTGTTTTTTGGAGGACAAATATGGGTTTTTCTTTTTCAAGTTTTTCAAGTAGTACAATTGAAAATTTAAAAAGCCAAGTTAATATTATAGATGTTATTGGAAGAGTTGTTCCGCTTAAAAAAGCTGGTGCTAACTTTACTAGTGTATGTCCATTTCATAATGAAAAAACACCTTCATTTGTTGTTTCAGAACAAAAACAAATTTTTACATGCTTTGGCTGTGGAGCAAAAGGTGATGTTATAGAGTTTGTAATGAAATATTATAATTTGGAATTTGGAGAAGCTATAGAAAAAATTGCTGATGAATATGGCATTAAGATACAGCGTAATTCATATGATGATAAGCGTGACATTTATTATGAAATAAATCGTAAAGCCGCAGCGTTCTTTTATAAGGCATTTACCGAAAAAACTAACAAAGGTTATCTCTATATGAAAAATAGAGGAATCGATGATAGAGTCTTAAAAAAATTTGGCATTGGATATGCTGACGAAAAGTGGGACAGCCTGTATAATTATTTTCGTGGAATGGGAACTGATATTGATATTCTTTTAGAACTTGGTTTGATTTCCGAAAGTAAGGGTAAATATTACGATAAGTTTAGAAACAGAGTTATATTTCCAATTATTAATACTAGTGGGAAAGTAATTGGATTTGGCGGTAGAGCAATTGGAGATGATAAGCCTAAGTACTTAAACTCGCCTGAGAGTAAAATTTTTCAAAAGAAAAGTAATCTATATGGACTAAATATTTCAAGACAGGAAGTTGGAAAAGTTGGATATGCTATTTTAGTAGAAGGATATATGGATACAATTTCATTACATCAGAACGGTATTAAAAATGTTGTTGCATCTTTAGGAACAGCTCTTACAGAAAACCAATCCAAGCTTCTAAAAAGATACACAAATGAAGTTATCTTATCTTATGATGCTGATGAAGCTGGAAGGAATGCAGCACTTAGAGGTCTAGAAATTCTAAATAAAGAAAATTGCAAAGTAAAAGTTCTACATGTATCTGATGGTAAAGATCCAGATGACTATATTAAAAAAAATGGAAAAAAAGCTTTCTTAACTTTAGTAGAAAAAGCATTACCGTTAACAGATTACAAGTTAGAGGCTCTAAAAGAACAGTTTGACTGCAATAAAAATGAAGAAAAAATTGATTTCATGAAAAAAGCCATATCTGTTTTACAAGATTTAAGCCCTGTAGAACAGGATATCTATATTAAAAAATTATCTAAAGAATTAAAAATTTCTGAAGGTGCTATAAGAATGGAAATTTTGGGTAAAGATAGTAATGAATCTCACCACTTTATACCAAAACAAAAACAGAATGATATAGATTCATTTAAAGTATCTGTTTTAGAAAAGCATATTATTAAATTAATGTTAAATAATGATAGATTCATTAATGAGGTCAACTCTATTAGTGATATTTTAGAAAGTGATTTTTCAAAAAAAATTTTACATCTAATCAACGCAGAATATAATAATGGGGATTTTATTGATTCCAAGAAGATAATGGATCAACTAGAACCGGAAGAGTCTGCAATGCTTCAACATATAATCGAAGACATTCTAATCGGAGGAAAAGATGATGAGGTATTTGAGCAGTGTATAAAAACCTATAATTATGAAAAGTTACTGCATGAAGAACAGGAATTGATTACTATGTTATCTCTTGCAGACGAAGAAAACAATAAAGATAAAATAAAAGAACTAACAGAAAGATTAATAAAGGTTCAAAAACAAAGAAATTGTAGTAGTAGGGGGAATATTTAATGAGTACTGAAGAAAAAAAAGAAAATAACGGTACTGCAGAATCATTAGCAGGTTTAAGCATAACGGAAAGAAAAAACTTGCTAGTTTCGCAACTTGAATTGAAGGCAAAAAAGAAAAAAAATGTATTAACTTACGGTGATGTAGCAGACTTACTTGAGTCTTTTGACATGGATAAAAATGATGTTGATGATATATATGAAACCTTAATGGCTAAGGGTATTGAAGTAACTAGTGAGACTGAACCAGAAGAGTTCGCACTTATTTTAGATAGAGAAGATGATGACATAGATGATGAAGACGATGGAATTGTAGTTGATGATTCTGGTGATATAGATATTGATGCTACTTTACCTAAAGGAATCGCAGTTGATGATCCTGTAAGAATGTATCTTAAAGAAATTGGAAAAGTACCTCTACTTAGTGCAACAGAAGAAATTGAACTAGCACAGAGAATGGAAAATGGTGATGAGTATGCTAAACAAAAATTATGTGAAGCAAACTTAAGACTAGTTGTTAGTATCGCAAAAAGATATGTAGGCCGTGGTATGCTATTCTTAGACCTTATACAAGAAGGTAATCTTGGTTTGATCAAAGCTGTCGACAAATTTGATTATAGGAAGGGATATAAATTCTCAACATATGCAACATGGTGGATAAGACAAGCAATTACAAGGTCAATTGCAGACCAGGCTAGAACTATAAGAATACCTGTTCATATGGTAGAAACAATAAATAAACTTATTAGAGTATCGAGACAA
>JAWRJF010000049.1:0-34064 GCA_040307645.1 Anaerovoracaceae bacterium
ACGTAAACCCATATAGTATATATTAAGAGGAGGAGAATGGTGGCAATTAGAAATATTGTAACAGAAGGCGATGAAATTTTAAGAAAAAAGTGCAGAGATGTGGCCGAAATAAACGATAGAATAAAAATAACTTTAGACGACATGCTAGAAACAATGAGGTTGGAGTGTGGTGTAGGAATTGCAGCTCCACAGGTTGGTATAATGAGGAGAATGTTCATTGCAGAGCCAGAACCTGATAGAGTGTACTTCATGATTAATCCTTTGATTACAGAAAAAAAAGGAAGTCAGATTAGCGATGAAGGCTGTCTTAGTGTTCCAGGGCTGATTGGAACTGTAGAAAGACCAGAATATATAAAAATAGAAGCTTTAGACCTAAATGGTGAAAAGCAAACTTACGAATTTGAAGGTTTTGATGCAATTGTAATGTGTCATGAATACGACCACCTTGATGGTATCTTATATATTGACAAGGCAAAAAATATAAGAAATGCTGATGAAGATTATGCTTTAGAGGAGGACGCTGAATAATGAAAATTGTATTTATGGGTACTCCGGATTTTTCCGTAAATGTTTTACAAAAAATACATGATGCAGGTCATGAAATAGGCTTTGTTCTTACACAGCCTGATAAGGCAAAAAACAGAGGCAAAAAAATACAATTTACCCCAGTTAAAGAGAAGGCTCTTCAGCTCGGTTTAAATGTTTACCAGCCGGAAAAGGTTAGAAATAATGCTGAAATATTGGGCAAGCTAAGAGAGTATAACCCAGATATAATAGTTGTAGTAGCCTATGGACAAATTTTGCCAAAAGAGATACTAGATTTGCCTAAATATGGATGCATTAATGTTCATGCATCACTTCTTCCTAGACTTAGAGGTGCATCTCCAATTCAGCATGCTATTGTATGTGGAGAAGAGGTTACTGGAGTAACTATTATGCAGATGTCTGAGGGCTTGGATACGGGAGATATGCTGACAAAAGTTTCAACTAAAATTGAGAGAAAAAATGCTAGTCAGCTTCATGACGAACTTTCTGTTTTAGGTGCTGATTTATTGGTAGAGACTCTTAGTCTAATCGAACAGGGAAAAGTTTTTCCGGAAAAGCAGGATGACAAACTTTCAACCTACACGAAAATGATTTCTAAGCAAGATGGAAAAATAGATTTTAGTAATAGTCCTGTCGATGTAGAAAGGCTAGTTAGAGGTTTTGACCCATGGCCAGGAGCATTCTGCCAATATCAAGATATCATTATGAAAATATGGAAATCAGAACCTTTAGAAGTAGAATGTAATAAGCCATATGGGGAAATTATAAGTGCAACAGATAAAGGAATAGAAGTTTCATGTGGAGGGAAAGTACTTCTAATTGAGGAGATACAAGTTCCCGGAAAAAAGAGGGTTACTGTGGCAGATTATCTAAGAGGCCACAAAATCCTATTGGGTGAAATATTAAAATAACATAAAAGGGGATGAGATTATGTTTTATTATGATACTAGTTTTATAATTCTAATACCAGCAATGATTTTTGCTATGATTGCTCAAGGCTCAGTAAGCCGTACATTTGGAAAATACTCAAATATAAGAAATAGAAAAAATCTGACTGGAGCAGAAGCTGCAAGAATGGTTTTAGATAATAATGGGCTTAATAATGTTGAGGTTGAACATGTAAGAGGTAATCTTACAGACCATTATGATCCTAGAAAAAGGGTTTTAAGATTATCAGATAGTGTATATGGTAGTAATTCAGTAAGTGCTGTAAGTGTTGCTTGTCATGAAGTTGGTCATGCAATACAACATGCTAAAGGATATGTTCCATTAAAAATTAGAGATGGGATTGTCCCTATTGTAAATTTGGCATCAAATTTAACTTGGCCTTTAGTTTTGATTGGATTTTTCCTATTAACGGCTGGAAACTATGTACAAGGTAATCTGATTTTTAATATTGGAGTAATAACATTTATTGCTGTAATAGCTTTTCATATTATTACGCTTCCAGTAGAATTTAATGCAAGTAGACGTGCTATAAACCAAATGCAAGAATACGGCATTGTTGGAGATGAAGAAGTTGTAGGTTCGAAGAAGGTTCTTAGAGCGGCAGCTATGACTTATGTTGCTGCATTAGCAGTAGCTGTTGCCAATCTTATTAGAATATTAGCACTTAGAAGTAGAGATTAGTATGGATTTAAATAGAAAAACAGCATATGATACATTATTAGAAATAGAAAAAAACGAAGCTTACTCAAATATAGAATTAAATAAACAAATCAAACTAAGTTCCCCAGATTCTCCTGCATTCGTAAGAGAATTAGTATATGGCGTTACTGAAAACAGAATTCAGCTTGATTATATTTTGGATTTTTTGATACCTAGAGGTATAAAGAAAGTCAAAAAGCAGGATTTGACTCTTTTACGTATGGGAATTTATCAGTTAAAATGGATGAACTCGGTACCGGAATACGCTGCAGTAAATGAAACTGTGAAAATGGCAAAAAAGTTTTGTAGAGGTCGAGAAGGATTTATAAATGGAGTGCTGAGAGGTTATCTAAAAAAGAAGGATGAGATCAATCTACCTAATAGAGATGAAAATATAGAAAAATATCTTTCGGTTAAATACTCCTTTGCGCTTTGGATTGTGAAACTTTTTATAAAGGACTATGGTGTTTGTGAAGCGGAAAAAATACTAGCAGCAAGCAATATGTCACCGAAACTTACAATACGAGTTAACTTATTGAAAAACACAAGAGAACAGATGAAACTTATGCTTGAAGAAAAAGGCTTTTCAGTTGAAGAAAGTCTTCTTTCAGAGAGAATTCTGTTTGTAAAAGGCAGCGGACTTTTAGATACGGAATTTTATAAAAAAGGATACTTTTCGGTACAAGATGAGGCTTCTGTACTTGCTGCAGAGACTCTGAATCCTAAACCTTTTGAGAAGGTATATGATATATGTGCAGCTCCGGGAGGAAAAACTCTTGCAATGGCAGAAATAATGGAAGATAAAGGGGAAATCTTAGCTTTTGATATTTTCCCCCACAAGCTCAACCTTATAGATAAGGCGGCAAAAAGATTGTCATTAACATGTATTAAAACCTTTATTGGAGATGGTGAAGTTTTCAAAAGCGAGTTGGTCTCTACTGCAGATAAGGTTTTAGTTGATGCTCCATGTTCTGGTCTTGGTGTTATAATTAAAAAACCAGAGATAAAATACAAGGAAATAACAGATGACTGTGTAGGTTTATCTATGAAACAATTACATATTTTAGAAAATGCATCTAAATATGTTAAAACAGGTGGACAGCTGGTCTATAGTACGTGTACTATAAATAAAATAGAGAACAATAATGTGATAGAGAAATTCTTGGAAAAGAATTCTAATTACAGTATGACATATATGAAACAATTCTTACCTAATATTGATGGGACAGATGGCTTTTTTATCTGTAAATTAAAAAAAGAGTTGGACTAGAAAGGAGAAAATCATGTTAGTGGGGTTTAAGTCTGATAAAGGTCTAAAACGTTTTAATAATGAAGATGCATGTTTTGTACTATTAAATGATAGAGTATATATAGTCGCAGATGGAGTTGGAGGAAATAATTCGGGGGAGATTGCAAGCAGAACCGCGGTAAATGAAATTGCCAAGGCAATTGTGGAAACACCACTGCCGGAAGCGGCTTCAGGAGAAGAAGTAAGAGGATTTTTTGAGGAATGTGTAAAAAATACTAATCTAACCATCCTGAATATGTCTTCAACTCATATTGAAAATAAAGGTATGGCAACAACGCTGGTAATTGTTTGTATTAGAAATAATCATGGATATATAATAAATGTAGGTGATAGCAGAGCGTATATTTATAGAAAGGGTCTTCTAAAACAGATAACTGAGGACCATACATATGTGAATACGTTAGTTAAAGCCGGGATTATTTCAGAGGAAGAAGCTTTGACTCACGAGAATAAAAATATGATTACCAGAGCGGTAGGTGCTGATATTGATATTGAGCCTGACTTTTTTGATGTTGAAATAAAAGAAGATGATATAATCTTAATTTGCACAGACGGACTTTATGGGGAAGTTGAAGATTATGAGATATGCCAGGTGTTACAGGAAAACCAAGGTATGTCTGATACCTGTACTAAGTTGGTTTCTTTAGCTAATGATCATGGTGGACATGACAATATTACTATAATATGTTTAAAAGTTACGGAGGAAGATATCAATGAGTAATAGATTACTAGCAGGGAGATATGAATTAATTGAAAAAATAGGGGAAGGCGGAATGGCTGTAGTTTATAAAGCAAAATGCCGTCTATTAAACCGATATGTAGCAATTAAAATTCTTCGCCCTGAATATACTAAAGATTCTCAGTTTGTAGAGAGCTTTAAAAGAGAATCTCAGGCAGCTGCAAGTTTATCCCATCCCAATATCGTTAGTGTGTATGATGTTGGAAAAGAAGGAAATATAAACTACATAGTAATGGAACTTATTGAAGGAAGACCTTTAAGTGAGATTATTAAAGAACAGGCACCAATGGATTATAGAAAAGCTATTGAAATAATAAAGCAAGTGGCTGCAGCTTTAAGCATTGCTCATAAAAATCATATAATTCATAGAGATGTAAAGCCTCATAACATTCTAATTACCAATGATGGAATCGCTAAATTAACTGACTTTGGTATTGCTAAGGCTGCTCGTGATGCGACGATTGTAACTGGAACTAGTAAAATTATTGGGTCAGTTCACTATTTTTCTCCGGAGCAGGCTAGAGGAAGCTACGTTGATGAGCGCTCTGATATTTACTCTTTAGGAATAGTTCTATATGAAATGTTGACTGGACAAGTTCCTTTTGATGGTGATAATCCTGTAAGTATAGCACTTATGCATATTAACGATCAGATTACACCTCCTTCTCAGCTTGTACCGGGAATACCTCCGGCATTAGAGAAATTGATTATGAAGGCTACAAATAAATACCAGACTAATAGATATAAGTCTGCGGACGAGCTGTTAGAAGAACTGGATAATATTGAATTTGTAACAAAAGTCGTAGGCAACTCTGTCTTTGCAGCAGCAGAGGATATGAGAAGGCAGAATCAGGAATTAGATGATTTAGAGGAAATTACTAGTGTAAAAAACACTGCAAAAAACAAGCTTAAACCTAACTTCAATGATAAAAAACAGCAAATCCAGAAAGAGGAACCAGTTAGAGAAGGTAAAGATAAAAAGAAGAAAAAGATTTTAATATTTTCTATAGTAGGAGGGATAATTGCTCTTGCTGTTTTGGGATTTACCCTTCATTCTCTAGGAATTTTTGGTGGTGGAGATGAAGTTATAGTGCCGGATTTAAAGAATTTAACATTTGAAGAGGCTGAAAAAGAGCTTGCAAAGCTAGAGCTTAAGATAGAAAAAGGTGATGAAGTAGATAGCCCTGATGTTGAAGAGGGAAAAATCACGTCACAAACACCAAGCGCAGACACAAAAGTCAAAAAAGGTAAGACCATAGTTGTAAATATTAGTAAAGGAAAAAAGGCGGGGGTTATTCCAAATGTAGTTTCTCAAGATTTTGAAGGAATTAAGGAGTATATTGAAAGCCTTGGATTCACTTTAGGATTTGTAGAAAAAAAAGAGAGTGAACTGCCGAAGGGAACTATAATAAGTCAAAGCCCACTAGGTGGTGATCAGGCAGAACCAGGGACTGCAATTGACATAGTTGTTAGTAATGGAAAGACTGAAAAAGAATTTACAGTTCCTACACTTACAGGACTTACCGTAGATGAAGCGAAAAACGCTATTGTAGAAGCTGGATTCTCTGTTGGAAAAATAACCTATGGAGATAGTACTGCATATGCTAAAAATTATGTAATGTGGCAGGAGTACGGTGCAAATACTACTTTAAAGGAAGGTACAAAGATAAGCATAAAGGTAAGCAGAGGTGCACCTGTGGTAGATCCAGAGCCAGAGCCTGAACCGGATACTCCTGATAATGGTGGTGGTGACACTGGAGAGGATGAATAATTTATAATTTATGAGAGGATTAATTATAAAAGGAATAGGCGGCTTCTATTACGTAAAAACTGAGGAAGGTATTATACAGGCAAAGGGAAGAGGTATTTTTAAAAAAGATAAAATTACTTTGTCTGTAGGAGATTATGTAGATATAGAGATCCTTGAAGATGGCGACGGAGTTATTAATTCTATTGAGCCTAGAAAAAATCAGTTTATCAGGCCACCAATTGTTAATGTTGACTGCTTTGTTGTGGTTTTTGCTGCAACTAAGCCAAAACCTAATTTCAATGTAATAGACAAGTTTTTGATAATGGCTGAGCTTAGTAATACAGAGATAATAATTTGTGTGAATAAATGTGATCTTGCTTCCAAAGAAGAATTAACTGAAATAGAAGATATTTATAAAAATATATATCCTGTGGTTTTTGTAAGTGGGAAAACAGGACAAGGAATTGACCATCTTGAAAGACTAATAGATGGAAAAAAAGCTGCATTGGCAGGCCCTTCAGGTGTAGGAAAATCAACGATTACCAATTTGATGATTCCTAATGCCAATATGGAGACTGGAAAAGTAAGTGAAAAGACTAAGCGAGGAAAGCATACAACAAGACACGTGGAAATATTTTGTCTTGAAAACGGTGGTATGATATTTGATACTCCAGGATTTACATCTTTTGAGATTTTAGAGGCTGAGTATGATGAACTGATGGATTACTACCCTGACATTGCAAAATATAAAGGTATGTGTAAATATGATAATTGCAAACACATAAAGGAGCCTTTATGTGCAGTTAGAGAAGCAGTAGAGGCAGGTAAAATCAATAACAAACGTTATGAATCTTATCTTGCTAATATGGAGGAAATAAAAAACAAGAAGAGGTATTAAAATGGCGAAACTTTCACCTTCAATTTTATCAGCAGATTTTTCATGTTTGGGAGAGCAGGTAGTTGAAATTTCTAAGGCGGGATCGGATTTTATCCATATTGATGTTATGGATGGACACTTTGTTCCTAATATAAGTTTTGGGGCTACTGTAATGAAAAGCTTAGACCGCTATGAAACTGCACCTTATGATATTCACTTGATGATTGAAAATCCAGATCAATATGTGGCAGACTTTGTCACAGATAAAACTGAATATATTGTAGTGCATCAAGAGGCATGCATACATTTACATAGGACTATCCAAAATATTAAATCTCTAGGTGTTAAAGCAGGTGTGTCTTTAAATCCAGCAACATCCCTTGCAACACTAGACTATATTCTTGATGATATTGATTTAGTCTTGATAATGTCGGTAAATCCCGGGTTTGGCGGACAAAAATTTATTCCTAGTGCATTGGAGAAAATAAAAGAACTGGATAGAATAAGAAGAGAAAGAAATCTTAATTTTGTAATAGAGATAGATGGAGGCGTAAACCTTAATAACGCAAAAATGATAGTAGAGTCTGGATGTGACATTTTAGTTGCAGGCTCTGCGGTATTTGGTGCTGATGATATACAATCTTCGGTTAAAGAATTTAAAAAAATAATTTAATAGACTAAAAAACCCCTGGAAAACTGTTAGAGTCGTTATTTCAGGGGTTTTTAGTAATATGTAATTATGTATAAACTATTTTGTATGGCTTAGGATGATATCTGTTAAATCAACAGGGTTAACAATTTTCCCGTCTTTATATACTCTCATGTTACCACTTGCGATTTCATCGATTAGAATTACTTCGTTGTTATTATATCCAAATTCAAATTTAATGTCCCATAACTCAAGGCCCATAGTTTTTAAATCTTCAGCTACAATATTAGTAATCTTAATTGTCTGTTCTTTCATTTGGTTAAACATTTCTTGAGACATGATTCCAAGAACTTCTAACCCTTCACTAGTTACTAGAGGATCACCTTTTTCATCGTCTTTTAAAGTTGCTTCAACGTAGCCATTTTCAAAGACAGCACCGTCTTCAATATAATTTCCATATCTTCGGATAAAGCTACCTGTTGCTCTTAATCTACAAATTACTTCAAGACCTTGACCAAAAGGAGTAGCGTGTAATACTTCCATAGTTGCGTTATCTACATCAGCACCGACAAAATGAGTTTTTATTCCTGCTGCATTGATCATTTCAAAGTATCTGATTGAAGTTTGCAAATTAGCTCTGCCAATACCTTCAATAGTAAGACCAACAGTATTTTCTCCTGGATCAAACACACCATCTTTACCAGTGCAATCATCTTTAAACTTTAACATTACATTACCATTTTCTAATGCATAAACATCTTTAGTTTTTCCTTGGTAAATCTTTTCCATAATTTTACCTGCCTTTCGTTATAAATCACTAAGATTAATTAATTATAGCATATTAATGTTAAATGACAATAAAAAATAATATGGTTTGCAATCTATTTATAAATAAATATAAATATAGTTCGATATTAATGGAACTATATTTAATATATGCCACTAATTGTTCGTGTTTTCTTATTATCTTGAAAAATACAAACTAAAATGGTAAACTAGGAGAGGTAAAGGGGGCAATATAATGGAATTAGTAATAGAAAATTTAAAGAAAAGTTTTGATCAAAAAGAAGTTTTAAAAGATATTAGTTTTAGGTTTGAAAAAGGAAAAATTTATGGCTTGTTAGGTAAAAATGGTGCAGGTAAAACAACCTTATTTAACTGTATAAATAAAGATTTAGATATTGACGGAGGCAAATTCTATATTGAAGACAATGGACAACATAAAGTAACTAATGAAGATATAGGATATGTATTATCAACACCTGAAGTTCCGGATTTCCTTACCGGTCGCGAGTTTCTAAAATTTTTTATAGATGTAAATAAAGCATCTATTAAAGAATTAAAATCTATTGATGAATACTTTGATATTGTTGATATAGAAGAAGAGGATAGAGACAAACTGATGAGGGACTATTCTCATGGGATGAAGAATAAAATGCAGCTTATTGTAAATATTATAGCTAGCCCAGACATTCTTTTGCTTGATGAACCATTGACTTCATTTGATGTATTAGTAGCAGAAGAGATGAAAGAACTGTTAAAGAATATAAAGAAGGACCACATACTGATTTTCTCTACACATATCATGGACCTTGCTATAAGCCTATGTGATGAGATAATTATACTAAATGACGGAATACTTTATGAAATAGACCAAGCTGGCTTAACAGAAAAAGGTTTAAAGGAAAGGGTAATAGGAATTTTAAAAGGTGAAGAAATTGCTTAGTACATTTAAACAATCTTTTTTACTTTTAAATACATATAGGGTAAATAGTATAATATATAGGCTAAAACAGCTTCCAATAATAAAAAGACTGATACCAGAAAAAGCATATCAATCAAAAGGTTTAAAGAGTTTTGCAGCTGTAATCAGTGGTATTAGGGAGTTGGGTTCATTTTTCTTTACAAAGCCTCTATATGTCCTGTTAATGGTGGTTTTACCATCAACTTTATATAATAAGGATCTTCCATTTGATAATTTAGTCATCCACATTTTTTTACTATTGACGATTATTGGAGCTTTGTTAAACTCTAATTTATTCAATCCTACTAAAGATAAGTATTATGGAATAATGCTGCTTAGGATGAATGCAAATAAATATATACTTTCTAATTATATATATTTTCTGCTGAAAAATTTCTTGGGAATGATGGCGATATTTATTGTAATGGGGTTTTTGTCAAAAATTCCTTTTTATCTAAGTCTTGTGTTACCTATATTAGTGGTGGCAACGAAGAATTTCTATAACGGTTTTTTAATTTCAAAAACTGAAAAAACCGGAAAGGTATATAATGAAAATAAACCAAATTCAAGGATATGGTTTTTCGTTGCAGTAATACTTGCTGCGGCCTATGGCCTACCAGTTATAGGTGTTTTGATTGGTAAAAAAATATTAATGTTTTTTTTCGCTATAATTATAGTTTTAGGTACGTGGGGAACATTTAAGTTATTTAGGTTTGAAGATTATAGAAAGGTTGCACGTCATCTGCTTGCGAAAGAAAACATTATATTTAATATAAAAGAAACATCGGCTAAAGTTGCTAAAGAGAGCTATGCTGGAAAAATTGATGTTAATACAGAGATTTCAACAAATAAAACAGGATATTCTTATTTCCACCAAATCTTTATGACGCGACACAGAAAGATATTAACAAAGTCTGCAAAAAATACTACAATTATTGTTTCAACATTGGTTGTTTTGCTTAATATTTCTGTTGTATTTTTTGAGGAACTAAGAGAGGGAGTAAATGAGATGACCTTAACTTGGTTGCCTTATTTTCTCTTTATAATGTATTTTGTAAACAGAGGACAGGTTTTTACTCAGGCAATTTTTATGAACTGTGACCATGGAATGCTAAATTATAGCTTCTACAGAAGACCAGATGCTATTTTAAATCTTTTCGGTCATAGGTTAAAGTCACTTACTGTAATAAACTTGATGCCAACCCTACCTATTGCTATAGGATTACCAATGGCACTTTATTTATCGGGAGGGACTACGGAACCTTTAAATTATGGAATATTGTTTACTTCAATAATTGCTATTTCAGTCTTTTTTTCAGTACACCATTTAGCAATTTACTATTTATTACAACCTTACAATGCAGAAGTTGAAGTGAAAAGTTTTGCATATCAGATTATTAATACCATAACATATGTACTATGTTATGCAGGAATTCACATAAAGGTTTCAACTTTCATATTTGGAATCGGGACTATAGTGTTTGCTTTAGTGTATATTGTAGTAGCCTTAATGTTAGCTTATAAAATGGCGCCAAGGACATTTAGGTTAAAGTAATGCCTCTAAATTAATACAAAGCAAAACAAGAACTATTAGGAGATAGGGTTTAGAGTGAAAAAAATAATAGACAGACTAGAAGAAAAGATGATTTTGCCAAAGGAAGAAATCTTAAGGCTACTTACTACAGAGGATGAGGATTCTGTAGAATATCTTTTTGAAAGAGCCAGAGCCATAAAAGAAGAAAATTACGGAAAGAAAATATATATCAGGGGCTTAATTGAGTTTACTAATTACTGTAAGAACGACTGTTATTATTGTGGTATTAGAAGAAGCAATACTAAAGCACAAAGGTATAGATTGACTGAAGAAGAGATATTATTATGTTGCCAGAAAGGATACAAACTGGGATTTAGGACATTTGTACTCCAAGGAGGCGAAGATCTTTTTTGGACAGATGAAAAACTTTGCCGTATAGTTGAACGTATTCACCGTAGCTTTCCTGACTGCGCAATTACCTTATCTATCGGTGAAAGAGCTTTTGAAAGCTATAAAAAATTATATGAAGCTGGTGCAGATCGTTATCTTCTTCGTCATGAAACGTCATGTGAACAGCATTATGGGAGGCTACATCCAAAAAACCTATCGTTAAAAAATAGGATGTCCTGCCTTAAAAGTCTTAAAAGAATAGGTTTTCAGACAGGCTGTGGTTTTATGGTAGGCTCACCATTTCAAACACTGGAAAACATATGTGAAGATTTGATTTTTATAAAAGAATTTAGTCCGGAAATGGTTGGAATCGGACCGTTTATTCCACATAAAGATACTCCTTTTGGCAATTATAAAAAAGGTAGCGCAGGATTAACTCTTAAATCTTTGGCAATAACAAGGTTAATGCTTCCTAAAGTTTTACTCCCTTCAACGACTGCTTTAGGTACGGCCTTAGAAGACGGTAGAATGAGAGGTGTCCTTGCTGGTGCAAATGTTATCATGCCAAACCTATCTCCAAAGGAAGTTAGAAAGAAATATCTTCTATATGACGATAAAATTGCAACTGGGGATGAGGCGGCAGAGAGTATAGAAAGTTTGAAAAAGTCAATGGAAAAAATAGGATATTGTATAGTTACTGATAGGGGAGACTATTTGAAATAAAATATTTTTCTGAGTAGGGTATTATACTTTTGGCAAAATAGAAAGGAAAAATATGTACAATAAAAAATCATTAAAGGCAGAAGAATTTATTTGTCATGAAGAAGTAATTGATTCATTAGCATATGCTGATGAAAATAAAAATAATAAGGAATTAATTAGAAGCATTTTAGAAAAAGCTAAAAAAAGAAAAGGACTATCTCATAGAGAAGCTTCAGTTTTACTTGCATGTGAGGATGAAGCTGTTACTAGGGAAATGTATAACCTTGCAGAACAGATAAAAAAAGATTTTTATGGAAACAGGATTGTAATGTTTGCTCCACTATATTTGTCTAATTACTGTGTAAACGGGTGTGTATACTGTCCATATCACAATCAAAATCACCATATTCCTAGAAAAAAATTAAGCCAAGAAGATATAAAAAAAGAAGTAATAGCGCTTCAGGATATGGGACATAAGCGCCTTGCAATTGAAGCAGGAGAAGACCCTGTAAATAATCCTATTGAATATATTATAGAGTCTATAAAAACAATTTACTCTATTAACCATAAAAACGGCGCAATACGTCGTGTGAATGTAAATATTGCAGCAACAACTGTAGAAGAATATAGAATGCTTAAAGACGCAGGAATAGGCACATATATTCTGTTTCAGGAAACCTATCATAAAGAAAGCTATGAGAAACTTCACCCAACTGGACCTAAGCATGACTATGCTTGGCATACTGAGGCTATGGATAGAGCTATGGAAGGTGGAATCGATGATGTAGGACTAGGCGTTTTGTTTGGCCTAGAGCTTTATAGATACGAACTTGCAGCCCTATTGATGCACGCCGAACATTTAGAAGCAGTTCATGGTGTAGGACCACATACAATAAGTGTGCCTAGGATAAGGCGTGCAGATGACATAGATCCTAGCACTTTTGATAATGGAATAAGTGATGATATTTTTGCTAAGATTGTGGCATTGATTAGAATATCTGTTCCCTACACTGGCATGATTATTTCTACTCGTGAAAGCAAATCCGTTAGAGAAAGGGTTATTAGGCTAGGGGTATCCCAAATAAGTGGAGGCTCTCGTACTAGTGTTGGTGGCTATGATCAACCTGAAGAAGATGATGATAACTCCGAACAATTTGACGTAAGCGATAAAAGGACTCTGGACGAAGTAGTTAAATGGCTTATGGATTTAGGCTATATACCAAGCTTTTGCACCGCCTGCTATAGAGAAGGCAGAACGGGAGACCGGTTTATGACTCTATGCAAAAATGGTCAGATTTTAAACTGTTGCCATCCTAACGCCCTTATGACCCTAAAAGAATATTTAGTTGATTATGCTTCTAAAGAAACAAGGAATATTGGTGAAAAGCTAATAGCTGAAGAGTTAAACAATATTCCAAAAGATAAAGTGAGAAAAATAGCATGTGATTATATTAAGGAGATTGAAAATGGCAAAAGAGATTTCCGATTTTAAGAGCACTGATATTTCAGGTCTATCTGATGTAGTAGGGGCTGACAGAGTTCATATTGGTTTTTTCGGAAGGTGCAATGTTGGGAAATCCAGTGTAGTTAACAAAGTTTTGGGACAGAAAATGTCAGTTGTTTCACATCTCAAAGGTACTACAACAGATCCTGTAAAAAAAGCAATGGAGCTTCTACCACTAGGTCCTGTTGTAATCTTTGATACACCAGGATTTGACGATGAGACTGAAATAGGTGAACTTAGAATTAAAAAAATGAAAGAAGTTCTTGCAAAAATTGATGTAGCCGTATTAGTTATTGATGG
The DNA here is from genome assembly GCA_040307645.1 of Anaerovoracaceae bacterium. Lineage (GTDB taxonomy): Bacteria > Bacillota > Clostridia > Peptostreptococcales > Anaerovoracaceae > JAVXAG01. Next base: position 13,692 of record JAWRJF010000049.1, read on the forward strand.
AACATTTAATAAAGGCCAGTTGACCTTGACGGAAAAGAACCTTTTAGAAGTTTTTGAAAGTAAAAATATCCCTTATATTATAGCAAAAAATAAAAAAGATTCGCCTTATTTTAACATAGGTAATACTAAAGGTATCAGTGTTTCTGGCCTCACAGGGGATGGAATAGATGAACTGAAAAAGGCAATAGGAATTCTAGGCAAAAATAAGATTCCACAGAAAACAATTTTTCAGAATTTGGTTAATAAAAAAGATGTAGTGGTTTTGGTTACACCTATTGATAGCTCTGCACCTAAAGGGAGATTAATCCTTCCACAAGTAAAGGCCATAAGGGATCTCCTAGATAATCACTGTATCACTATTATTACTCAAGTAGAGGAACTAAGGGACACTATAGAGCTTCTTAAAGAATCACCTAAAATGGTAGTAACTGATAGCCAGGCTTTTAACGCTGTAAAGAACATTATTCCGAAAGAAATACCTTTGACATCTTTTTCTATTTTATTTGCAAGGCTAAAAGGAATTTTGGATACTGCACTAAAGGGTATAGATGCCATAAAAACATTGGAAGATGGAGATAAAGTTTTGATTTCAGAGGGGTGTTCTCATCATAAGCAATGTGAAGACATTGGTAGTGTCAAAATCCCCGGATGGATTTTAAAACTGACAGGCAAAAAATTAGACTTTGAATTTACCAGTGGAGGAACTTATCCAGAAGATTTATCAGGATTTTCATTAATCATACACTGTGGTGGATGCATGTTAAATGAGACAGAGATGAAATACAGAATGGATCAAGCTGAGAATCAAAATATAGCTTTTATAAATTATGGAATATTTATTGCCCATTATAATGATATATTAAAAAGAAGTATAGAGTTTTTATAACATAAAAAAAGAAATAAGGCGGGAGTGAGATGCTCCCGCCTATTTCTTTATTTAAAATATAATTATAATGTTATCGTTTTCCGTTATCATTATCTTCGCCAGGCTTATCAGGATTTGGTTTTTCATTATCATCCGGATTCGGCTTTTCATCATCAGGCTTATCTGGATCATCTGGCTTTTCATCATCTGGATCTTCAACTGGAGGTTTATATTCCTGCAGTTTTTTATTTGGATCTATTGGATATTTGCCAGGATTATTATTATGCAAATTACAATAATAATGAGGCAATTCGCTTTTATAGTCACCAACCTTAGTACTAGGTAAATATGGTCTTAATAAACCTGTAATCGATCTAGTTGATAAGCATAGTGGGGTAGCTAAATACCCTGATTCACTACAGATTACTGCAGAACCGTGAATTTTTATATTTGAAACAGTTCCTTTAGTAAAGTATTCAGATCGAACTCCGTTTGGAGTATCTACAGACGCGGTAATAACATTGGCTGGTGCAACTTTATAACTTCCTTTTTTAGCATTTGGAATCTGATTCATAATACGACCCCAAAGTTTAGCAGCAGCATAACTGTAGCTAGATAGTTCAATGTTAACGTCATTACCAATCCATAGTGCCGCGGAATAAGTTGGAGTAAAACCGTCAAACCAAATGTCATATTGGTCAGATGTAGTACCTGTTTTACCACCGGTCTGAACACCAGAAATAGCTGCAGGACTTCCTATACCTTGAGATACTACGGATTTTAGCATATCTGTCATTATAAAGGCTACACCTTCATCAAGTACTTTAGTTGCCTTCGGTTTCTTTTCTAAAACGATTTCGCCTTTTCTGTTCAAAACCTTAGTGTATGAACTTGATTGGTGATTTACACCACCATTAGGGAAAGCAGTATATGCATTTGCCATATCTAAGGCAGTAACACCTTTAGTCATACCGCCAAGAGCTAGGGCAGCAGCATTCATATCATTAACATCACCACTGTCAACAATAGTAGAGACACCAAACTTTTTAACCAGTTGGCTAGAATAATCGGCACCAACCTGTTGGAATATCTTAACTGCACACACGTTTACAGATTGCTGTAACGCACCTCTCATAGTGTAAAGACCATGATATCCTCCGTATGAGTTTTGCGGCCAGATTCGGCCTTCAAACATAGTAGGTTCATCGTCGATAATTGAGGCAGCTGTTAAATAGTTGCCATAAAGCTTAGTACCTTGTTTCCCAACACTTTGGAATGTTAAAGTATTTCCACTACTAGCTGCGTCAAAGCTTTTCTGAAGAGCAGCACCATAGACACCAAGAGGTTTTATTGAGGAACCAGGCTGCCTTGGATGTATAGCTCTGTTATAAAGCATTCTTCCGGAAATCTCTCTACCACCAACCATAGCTTTTATTTGGCCAGTTGAATTATCTGAAATAACCATTGCGCCCTGAGGTTGAACAATGCGTTGATTTAGTGTATATGAAGATGAATGTAACGAAATTGTTCCATTATCATTCTCTGTAAAAAAGTCAGGATTCTCTTTTATAAACTCAGCAGAAACTATTAGATCATCATTGGAATCTTTCGTTTTATATTGCTGAGGAATATTAACAAATCCACCTGCAATAGAATAGAACCTGTTATTTTCAATTATATACATGTCTTTAAATTCAACGCTGTAGTCAGTTTTGTCTTGAACTTCTGTAGTATAGATGTTAAGACGTTTTCCTGACTTTATGGTAAGTGAACCGTCATCATTTTTTTTGATTTCATTGTTTTTAAATGTAAAGACATTATTACTGTCAAAGTAGTTGCTGTAGGCATAAAGCATTACAGCGCCACCTTCCGAAACAATATTTCCTGCGCCGTCTCTTCGTATATTTACTACTGAAGGGAAGTTTGCAGGGTTATCAAATTCAGTTTCTACGGTTTTTTGGGCTGTTGAATCCATTGTAGTATATATTTTATAACCTTTGGAATATATTCTGTCATAAGCCTCTTCATAAGAGTAGTTATACTCAGACATCAGGTCATTAACAACCTCTTCAATTACATAGTCAGTAAAGTAAGAAGAATTTGTTTTAATTGCATCAAAATTTGGATTCAGCATTTTTTTAAGACTAACTGAAACAGCCTTATCGTATTCAGCCTTTGTGATTTTTCCTTGGTCCAGCATTAATTTAAGACAAATTTCTCGTCTTTCTTTAGATGAATCGTTGTACACGTAAGTACCTCGTGAAGTCCTCTTTAGAATCGTTTTATCATTTTCACTTACAGAATCATTAGGAACAAAACGAACAAGTTCATATGCTGAAGGGGACTGTGGCAACGCTGCAATAGCTGCGCACTGTTCAAGTGACAAATCCTCAACATTTTTAGAAAAATAGGCCATAGAAGCTGACTGGACTCCTGAATTTCCATATCCAAGATAAATTGTGTTAAGGTATGCTTCTACAATCTGTTCTTTTGTTAGTTTCTTTTCAATCAAAACAGTATAGTAGGCTTCAGCTATTTTTCTACTCATAGAGTGTTCACTCATTTTATCAGGGAGATAAACATTACGTGCTAGTTGTTGAGTAATAGTACTTGTCCCACTTATACTACCTGAAGAAAAGGCATCTTTAATTGCACCGAGTATTCTTATAAAGTTAAAACCATGGTGGTCCCAAAAAGTTTTATCTTCTAATGATACAATTGCATCAACCAGGTCCTGAGGTAGCTGTTTATACTCTACATTTGTTCGATTATGTTCAGAGAACACGTTTTCGATAGATTCTCCCTTATCATCATACAATATAGAACTCTCTGAAAGCTGAGAGTAAATATTATCAGGATCAATACTAGGTGATTTAATAATGACAGAGGCTACATAACCTATAACTAAAAGTGCAAGTATTACAATTACAGCTATAATAAATTTAAGAAATTGTTTTTTATTAAACTTATATTTCTTTTTACCGCCATTTCCTCCAGTACTACTAGGTTTAGATGGTTTTTCTTTTTTGCTTTTTGATCTAGTCATTTTAGATTTATTTCCTTCGTTTTCTTTTTCATCTTGCATATTTTCAGCGAATGCTTCACTGCGTAATTTTTTTTGATTTTTTTTAGAATTTTCGTTGTTTGCAGCTTTATTTTTTCGCCTTGATCTATGAACTGGAATAACATCGGTAGCATCTTCGTCTGTTTTAGCCGGAGTTTCCACTTCAATAGATTTTGTATAATTTTCTATATTATCATCAAACTGTGCAAGAAATTCATATAATTCATCCCCGTTTGGATCAGAATTATTATTACTATTATTTTTATCATATTTATCCAAAATCCAACGTACCTCCTTAGATATACATTTCAAAATATTATACCATATAACATGTAAAAAGTTAACAAAAACATTCGCTCTATGTATTGGTTTTTTCAAAACAAACAGTCATTTATTTGTTGATGATTTAGTGAAAATGTAATATAATGTAAATCATGAATTGAGTGTATAAAAGAAGGGGAATCTATGAGAAGAAAACTTTTCTATATTACACTGACATATATGCTAGGATTAGCTGTTTCGTCATATTTTAACCATTTCATTTTAATAACAATCCTAGTAATATCCATACTTATAATATTCAAGCCTAAAATTAAGTTTGTATATGTTCTTTTTATTGTCTTTTTATTTAGTAATCTGATGATGTCATTTAAGATTAATACCTTTGAGAAAGATATTTTAATAAATTATATTGAAGAAACTACTTATAACATTGCTACCGTCTCATCAATTGAAAAAAAAGAAGAGGGTAAATATAGCATAATCTGTAGTATACATAATATAAATAATATGGAAAATTCCTGCATAGCCAAGACATTAATTACATATAAAGGTGATATAGATAAGCCGTGGGAATTATTAAAAAGTAATATCGGCTTCTATGGGAAGCTGGGGATTCCAAAGGAAAACACAAACCCAAGATGTTTCAATTATAATAGATACTTAAAGAGCAAGAATATAAATACTATTTGTAGAATTAGCAGCTATAAAATAATAGACAAAGATAGAGAAAAACCTTTTTTATCAAGGGCTATAATAAATATAAGCAAGATAAGATTTTTGTTTGAAAAAAATATCCCAGGAGATAAAAATGTCAAAGGAATAATAAAAGGGATTCTTTTTGGTGATACAAATTCATTAGATGAGGATACATATGATGAATTTAGAAAAAATGGCACAGCCCATGTTCTAGCGGTAAGTGGGCTTCATATAGGAATTCTTTATATGCTTTTTAAGAAATTCTTTGGAAAGAGACCTAATATTTTAGCAACTGCCATCTTTATTCTATTGTTATTTATTTATGGCACTATTTCTATGTGGAGTGTTTCAGTAACAAGAGCTGTAAGTATGATTATAATTGCTATAGTAGGGAAATTGATAAACCAAAGGTATGATTTATTAACAGGGATTTCTCTTATTGCACTTATTCTTTTACTAAATAATCCGTATAGAATTTTTGACTCAGGTTTTCAGATGTCATTTTTAGCTGTTTTATCTATAACCTTTATAGGACCTTTTTTATTGAGAAATTTTAAAATTAATCAGGGAATTGCCGTTATCATAAGTGTACAACTGGGTATGATTCCATATATAGGATACAATTTTAATTATTTTTCATTTATTAGTCTATTGGCAAACATACCTATTGTGTATTTGACCTCGATACTAGTGCCTTTAGGTATGGTAGGTATTATTGTTTTTGCACTTGGCTTTGATTGTTCCCTTATTAATCTCTCAATTGGATCCCTAGGAAAACTTTTGATTTATGTTAATAATTTTTTCTATAATAACGGAAAAATGTTTATTGATGTACCAACAACCACAGTAGGACTTGTTGTGGCTTTTTATTTGTTTGTTTTTTTCTTTACATCTGAGTATGGAACGATCCAATGTATCAGAAGAAACTTCAGTAAGCTGATTATGCCAGTAGTAATGATTCTGGTAATTAGCTTTGGAGCTTATTTTTGTGATAGAACACCATTCGATAAAGCAGCAGTTGTATTTCTTGATGTGGGTCAAGGTGATGCAGTTCATATAAGATTTGACGGACAAAAAAACATTTTGATTGACGGAGGGGGAAATGTCAGGTATAACATAGGGGAGCGGGTTTTGAAACCCTATTTTTTAAGAAACGGAATACCCAGAGTAGATATAGTTGCAGTCACTCATTACCACACAGATCACTATCTAGGGATAAGCCAACTTATAGAGTGTTTTAGGGTGAAAAAATTCTTTGAAAATGGTAAAAAAGGAGACACTTTCTCATTTGCAAATGGAGATTTAATCAAAATACTATGGCCAGTTAGTCCTGTACCTAAAGAGGTTCAAATAAGCTCTGATGAAGAGAACGAAAATATGACTGTATATAAGGTGATTCATGATGGAATTTCATTTCTGATTACTGGAGATTTAACTGAAGATGGTGAGGCAAAAATATTAGACTATTATGCCGGTTCTAATGAACTAAAATGTGATGTACTTAAAGTTGGTCATCATGGCAGTAAATACAGTACTACAGATTCTTTTTTAGAGGCAGTATCTCCAAAGGTTGCAGTGATTCAGGTTGGTAAAAATTATTATGGTCATCCCGACAAAGGAATTGTTGAAAAAATACAAAAAAAAGGTATAATGTTATATAGAACAGATGAGAATGGCGCAATAGGAATTATTACAGAAAAAGGACAGATTAAGGTATGTATAAACACCAAGAAGAACACAGCTTTAAATTATTCACGAAGAACATAAGAGCAAACGAAATTACAGATATTATTTTAATGTATGGGGTAGAACAATACCTGGTATCATGGGCTGTGGAGACTCTTGTAAAAAAATACGTTAATCCTGCTTGTCTTTACATGGATTATGTTGTTTTTGATGATGAAAAACTAGATATTGAAAGTATAATTAACAGTTGCGATACCTTCTCTATGATTTCAGAGAAAAGGGTGGTATGGGTTAAGAATTTCAAACCACTAGAGAGTGAAACACCCAGGGGCTATAAAAAAGAAGATATAGATAGATTGATAAATTATATAGAAAATAATAATCCATCCACTATTTTAGTACTATCTTGTATGGCTCCTTCTAAAAAACTTCCCATTTATAAATCCATATCCAAGGCTGGACAAGTATATAACTTTGACCAGATTGATAAACAACAGCTGGTGTCCTTTGCAAAAAAAAGATTTCAGACAGCAGGGGTAGAAATTGAACCTAAGCTATTAAGGATGATGATCGATTTAACAGGTTACTATAATAAAGATACCGAGTATAGATTATATAACTTCGAAAATGACATAAAAAAGGTTATTGCACACAGTGATGGGCATTTTATAAGTGAAGAAGATATTAACTACACCGTAAATGGTGATTTAGATACGTATATATTTAATTTAATGGATGCTATAAGTAGCAATAAGAAAGATAATGCTTTTAAGCTGCTATATAATATTTTAGATGCAGGCTCTGATGTCTATTCTATTATTTCTTTAATAGTTTCCCAGTTTGAACTTATTTTAGAAGTAAAAGAATTAAGGCAGGATGGAAAATCTATGTTAGATATATCTAAAGAATTGAAAATACATGAATTTAGAGTAAAAAAGGCTATTGGATTTGGAGACAAGTTTACAATAGAAAAAATAAAAGAAATCCTATCTGGAATTTATGAAGTGGATAGGTCGATAAAAACTGGATTACTAGAACAGCGTTTGGCGCTAGAATTATTTATTGCGAGGATTTAATTTATGAAGACACAATTTAAAGCCGATATGATGTTAGTAATTGTAACGTTGTGTTGGGGTATTTCTTACTATCTCATGGATGTTGCTCTTGCTGATATGGGGGCATTTACGCTGAACACCTTTAGATTTTTAGGTGCTTTTGCCGTGGCAGGAATATTATTGTTCCCAAAACTGAAGACTGTGAATAAAGTTACACTGAAGTACAGCTTTCTTGTAGGCTTTGCTTTGGTGTTTGTGTATATGGGAGCTACTTTTGGTGTTCAATATACAACCCTGTCAAACTCAGGGTTTTTATGTGGTTTGACAGTTGTATTTACGCCTATTTTAGGCTTTGTATTTCGTAAGAAAAAACCAGATAAAAAGCTGGTTTTTGTTGTATTATTATGTTTTATAGGAATTGCACTTCTGACTTTAAAAGATGACTTTTCCATTAATTTTAATAATTTAAAAGGAGACTTACTCTGTCTTGGATGCGGAGTTGCATATGCTATAGACCTTTTATTAACTGAGAAAGCTGTAGAAAATGTAGAGGTGGATCCTTTACAGCTAGGAGTTTTTCAATTAGGCGTAACAGGATTATTTAATTTAATCCTGGCAATTATGTTAGAACAACCTCATCTGCCATCTACTCCAAATATATTAGGTGCAGTAGTTTTTCTATCTATATTTTGTACAGGGCTTGCTTTCATAATTCAGGCTATTGCTCAAAGATATACAAGTGCATCCCATGTAGGTGTTATTTTTGCTTTAGAGCCTGTATTTTGTGCAATCGCAGCATTTTTCCTGGCAGGAGAGGTTTTGTCTACTAAGTCCTATATTGGTGCTATTCTTATGCTAGCGTCAATTTTTATAATGGAAATAGATTTCAAAAAGCTAAAACTGTTTACTAAGAAGGGGGAGATTTATGGAACAGAAGACCAAGAAGACGGCCAAGACAATACAACTGTGGGTATTTAAAGTCGCCAACTGGATGGAGATAATAGCTGCTGGGTTTGTTACAATAGCAGTAATTATTTCTTTTATTACTTTGGCCATAGGCATGAAAGACTTTATAGGTGAATTGGGGCATGTAGATGCTTTTAGAAATTTCCTAAGGATTGTGTTCGATGTTGTAATTGGTATTGAGTTTCTTAAGATGCTTTGCAAGCATAATTTAGGTTCTGTAATCGAGGTACTACTTTTTGCTATTGCCAGACAGTTGATAGTAGAGGAAACATCAATGTTGGAGGGCTTAATAGGAGTATCAGCTATAGGTGTTTTGTTTATGATAAGAAAATATCTTTATGTTGAAAAAATAGATTACAAAGAGGAAGAAAACAATTAGTGTATAGTTAGGAGGAAACGAAATGAGTGAAAATTTTTGTTGTGGGTGTAACAAAGAAAAAGAACAATTTAAGGAGCTTGAACCTGTTCTTTCAGAGTATGCCGGCGTACCGGGTAGTTTAATCACAATCTTGCAAAAATCCCAGGATATATATGGGTATTTATCTATTGACCTAATTAACCATATTTCCCAAGCCACAGGAATAAAACCAGCTAAGATATATGGTGTTGCAACTTTCTATGCACAATTCAGATTGCAGCCTATAGGTAAGCATTTAATTATGCTTTGCCAGGGTACTGCTTGCCATGTAAATGGATCAGAATTAATTGAAGAAGCTATTTGTGAATTCCTTGACATAAAAGATGGTGAGACAACAGAGGACGGACTATTCACTCTTAATAATGTGGCATGTCTGGGATGCTGTTCCTTAGCCCCTGTTATGATGATAAAAAGCGGGGACAGTGAGGAAACTTACGGAAATTTAACTAAGGATAAAGCGAGAGAGATTTTAGCTGAACTAAAGGAAAGGGCTTAGGAGGTAAACGGTTATGAAAATTGTAATTGGTCAAGGAAGCTGTGGTATCGCTACAGGTGCAAAAAAAACCGAAGCTGAATTTAAAAGAGTTCTTGCTGATGAAAAAATAGATATAGCTGTTGATTTTACAGGATGTGTCGGTACATGCTATTTAGAACCTATAGTTGATATCTATGAAGATGACGGTCAGATGACAAGATATATAAAAGTTCAGCCTGATAGAGTTGAACGTATAGTTTTAGAACATATAAAAGGCGGAAAACCAGTAGAAGAATATGTAATCTCTGATGAAGATAAAAACTTTGTTGGTAAACAGAAAAGAATCGTTTTGAGACACTGCGGTTTAATAAACCCTGAGAAAATCGAAGAATATCTTGCAGTTGGAGGATATGAAGCTACGAAAAAAGTCGTTACCTCTATGACGCAGGATGAAGTTATTGATGAGATAAAAATTTCAGGACTGAGAGGAAGAGGCGGAGCAGGTTTCCCTACATGGTTTAAATGGAATGCAGCAAAACAGAATACAGGCACAAAAAAATATATCGTGTGTAATGCCGACGAGGGAGATCCAGGGGCATTTATGGATAGATCTGTGCTAGAAGGAGATCCACATTCATTAATTGAAGGTATGATTATAGGTGGATTTGCAATGGGTGCAACAGAAGGCATTATATACTGCCGTGCAGAATATCCACTTGCAATAAAAAGACTGGAAATTGCCATGGCCCAGGCTAGAGAAAAAGGTTTTCTAGGCAAAAATATTTTTGATAGCGGTTTTGATTTTGATTTAAGGATAAAAGCTGGTGCGGGAGCTTTCGTATGCGGTGAGGAAACTGCTTTGATTGCATCGCTTGAAGGGGAGAGAGGGATGCCAAGGTTAAAACCACCTTTCCCAGCAGCAAAAGGATACTGGCAGCAACCTACCAATATTAATAATGTTGAAACTTTTGCCAACGTTGCATGGATTATGGTAAACGGTGGGGCAAGTTTTGGAGCTTTAGGAACAGAAAAGTCAAAGGGAACAAAGGTCTTTGCTTTGGCTGGAAAAATAAAAAAAGGCGGACTTGTTGAAGTTCCAATGGGGCTTTCATTGAAAGATGTAATATTCGGCATAGGTGGAGGAATCAAACAAGATAAGGAATTTAAAGCTGTTCAGATGGGTGGACCATCAGGAGGATGTATTCCATCAAGTCTTGTAGATACTTGTGTTACTTATGAAGATATAAATAAGACAGGAGCTATTGTTGGTTCAGGTGGAATGATTGTAATGGATGAGAATACCTGCATGGTAGATATGGCAAGATATTTCTTAGACTTTACAAGAAAAGAGTCTTGTGGTAAATGTAATTACTGCAGAATTGGTACATTGAGAATGTTAGAGATATTGGAAAGAATAACAAGGGGCGAAGGTAGAGACGGTGACATTGAGCTTCTTGAAGAGCTGGCTGAAAAGATAAAAGAAGGTTCAATGTGTGGATTAGGCCAGACTGCTCCAAATCCTGTTTTAACAACTATTAAATATTTTAGAAATGAATATGAAGACCATATCTATAATAAAAAGTGTACTGCAAAATCATGTAAGGCTTTGATTAATTATAGTATTACAGATGCCTGTGTAGGATGCACAATGTGTGCAAGAAATTGTCCTGTTAATGCAATTTCCGGCAAAGTAAAAGAAAAACATGTAATTGATCAAACAATATGTATAAAATGCGGTAAATGTGAAGAAGTCTGCAAATTTAATGCAGTAGTGAGAGATTAAGGGAGGAGGAAATACAATGAATAAGTTAAGATTAAACATAGACGGTAGAGAAGTATTCGGACTTCCCGGGCAGACTATTTTAGAGGTAGCTAGAGAAAATGATATTTTTATCCCAACCCTTTGTTATGACGAAAGAACTAAAATCTATGGATCATGTGGTCTTTGTGTTGTTGAAGTAGAGGGGAATCCTAAATTATGCAAGGCATGTGCTACAGAGATTGCTCCAAATATGATTATTATGACCGGAACAGATAGAGTAATTGAATCTAGAACTATGAACCTTGAGCTATTGCTTTCAAATCACACCGGGGATTGTAGGCCACCATGTACATTAGCATGTCCTGCTAATACTGACTGCCAGGGTTACGTGGGCTTAATCGCAAACGGTGAATACGAAAAAGCTATTGAACTTATAAAAGATAAGATACCTCTTCCTGCTTCTATAGGGAGAGTTTGCCCTCATCCTTGTGAGGAAAAATGTAGAAGAGGACTTGTTGATGAACCGATAAATATTGTAGGTCTAAAGAGATTTGCTGCCGATATAGATTTAACTGAAGAAACATTTCTTCCTGAGATATGGGATGAGACTGGTAAATCTGTTGCAATTATTGGAGGAGGACCAATGGGTCTTTCCGCAGCTTATTTCTTGAGACAGATGGGTCATAGTGTTACAATTTTCGATGCAATGCCAAAGCTTGGAGGAATGCTTCGATATGGTATTCCTGAATATAGGCTGCCTAAAGAAGTCTTGGATGATGAAATTGATATTATTGCAGCAATGGGCGTAGAAATGGTTACCAATACAAAGGTTGGTGTGGATATACCTTTTGAGACGATTAAAAATGATTTTGATGCGGTTCTTCTTGGTATCGGTGCATGGGTTTCTACAGGAGTAGGCTGCAAAGGTGAAGATGCCGAAGGCGTTCTAGGAGGTATTGACTTCTTACGAAAAGTCGTTAGAAACCAACATATTGAGCTTGGACAGAAAGTAGCTATAGTCGGAGGTGGAAATACTGCAATGGATGCATGCAGAACTGCTGTAAGACTTGGTGCTAAGGAAGTATATAATATATACAGAAGAACAAAAGACGAAATGCCAGCTGATGCAATTGAAATCGAAGAGGCTGAAGAGGAAGGTGTAATTTTCAAGAACCTTACTAATCCTCTTGAAATTGTGAAAGATGAGAACGGCCATGTTAAGCAGGTTATTCTTCAAGTAATGGAGCTTGGTGAGCCTGATTCTTCAGGAAGACGTAAGCCTATACCAGTTGAAGGGAAGACAGAGACACTGGATGTAGATACTATTATCTTGGCAATAGGCCAGGCTGTAGATGCTTCGAATTTTGATGTAGAAAAGACACGTAAAAATGCTATTGCATATGATAAAGACACATTTATGACCAGCATACCTGGTGTATTTGCAGGCGGGGACTGTGGTAATGATAAAATATCTATTGCAATTGAAGCCATTGCAGATGCTAGAAAAGCTTCAGACATAATTGATGCATACCTTGAGGGAGAAGCTATAAAATACGAAAAACCATATTTTGTAGAGAGAGATGATATTAACGAAGAGACATTTGAAGATAGAGAAAGAAGATGCAGACCTGTTATAGACCAGCTTACACCTGAAGAGAGAAAAGATAATTTCTCTGAAGTTGTATTTAATAAAATGACAGAGGAGCAGGCCTTAGAAGAAGCTTCAAGGTGTTTAGAATGTGGTTGTCATGATTATTTCGAATGTAAGCTAATAGACTTTGCTAATGAATATAATGTAAAGCCAGAAAGACTTGCAGGTAAAAAGAATCTTGAAGAATTTGAAGATAATCATCCATTTATTGCAATAGACCCGAAAAAATGTATACTCTGCGGACTTTGCGTAAGAGTATGCGATGAGGTAATGGGTGTTGGGGCTCTAGGACTTGTTCATAGAGGATTTGATACTGTAGTGAAACCAACTTTAGAAAAACCACTTTGCGAATCAGGCTGTGAAACTTGTGGACAGTGTGTAAGTGTATGTCCTACAGGGGCTATTCAAGAAAGATTAACAATCATTAAAGAAGTACCTCTTGATACAGAAATTACAAAGACTACTTGTTCATACTGCTCTGTAGGGTGTAGTTTGGATCTTGAATCCTATGGTGACATGTTAATTAAGGCAAATCCTGATAAAGAAGGGGTTGTTAACAGAGGACTTTCATGTGGGAAAGGTAAATTTGGATTTGATTGTTCTATTCTTGATGGTAAAATTGTAGACCCTCTTATTAAGGATGGAAACGATTTTAGGGAAACAGATTATCATGAAGCAATTGTAATGGTGGCAAAGAAAATGGAAAGTGTAGCTGCAAGGTATGGCAGAGATAGCCTGGCTGTTGCAATTTCCGACAGATATACTAATGAAGAGGCTTATGCAATAAAGAAGCTAGCCGGTGTAATGGGAGCAAAGATCTTCAGTTTCAATAACAGGAAAAATGGTCTTGCTGAAGTACTTGGATATGATGCGTCGCCTAATACTATTGATGAATTATTGTCAACAGAAGTAATTTTAACTGCAGGATTTATAAAAGAAAAGAACCCTGTTATATGGAATAAAATGAAACAGGCTGCTGAAAATGGAGCAAAGGTTATAGTTATTACTACTAAAGAAGCCCTGGACGAATTTCCATTCGCATATAAAGTTATCAGAACTGATAACGATTTGCAATCACTTAAGGCTATTGCAAAACAACTTATCGAAATGGGTAAAGTTGCTGAAGCTGAAGGCTTTAATGACTTTGCTGAATCAGTATCGGCAGTTGCTATAAGTGATGAAATTAAAGAGATAACAGAAATCTATAGTAATGCGAAGAAGGCAATGATTGTATTCCAGCAGAATGTTGTATCAGAATGTGCTGCAAAGCTAATGGCAGATATCGCCCTTATTTCTGGACACATTGGAAAACCAAGAGATGGTATTTTAGAAATAAAAGCCAAAAACAACTCACAAGGTTTAATCGATATGGGAATCAGAGCAGGAGCAGAAACTGTGGAAGGCGTTAAGGGCCTTATGATATTTGGCGAGGATCCACAGGTTTCTTTGGAAGGCTTAGAGTTCTTGATGGTTTCTGATATATATATGACTAACACAGCTGAAAAAGCCGACGTTATTTTACCAGCAACAGGCTTTGCAAGTACTGATGGCACATATACAAATACAGAAAGACGATTAATGCCTGTGGAAGCAGCTATTGACGAGGATGTTGACTTTAATAACTGGGAAATTGCAGCAGAAATTGCTCACGTTTTTGAAGAGGAATTTAACTTCCAGAATGTCTATGATATTTCTGCAGAGATGGACGATGTTCTTCCTCTGTATAAATATGCTGAAGTAGGTCAGATATTAGGTGGAGTAATTGCACCGGTTAATCCAAAGTTAGTCCCAGTAGGTGACTGTAAACTAATTGATGAATTACCATGCACAGATTCACTTATGAATTTAATCGCTAAAAGACTTCCTAAACCAGTAAAATAATTGAAAATTAACTCTATTGAGGCTACCTTTAAGGTAGTCTCTTTTTTTAAATAATACAAAAAATAAACGGAAATATGAATATATATAATTTTCTGAAATGATATTGTGTTAAATCATTAACAGTGTTAAAATAGTTGTGATATTTAATGCGGTTTAGTAAGAAAGGAGACTTATAATGAGAAAATTAAAGGTATTAGCAATGGCTTTAATCTTTACTTTAGCAATGGGAACAGCTTGCTCTTTTGCATGCAGTGCTGTTTATGTAGGTAAAGATGTAAGTACAGACGGAACTACTATTTTAGCTAGAAGTGAAGACCAAGGTGATGGAGGCTACAACAAGATGTTTAGAGTTGTGCCAAGAGAGACTAAGGCAGGCCGTTATATGGTGGATACAGGTGAAGACGAAAATGGATTCAAAGTTCCACTTCCTAAGACTACATATAAGTATACAGAAGTAGTAGACAACTCATTTGAAGGTGATGGACCTTATCCTGGAATTTGTACTAATGAATATGGTATGAGTATTTCCGGAACAGTTTCAGCTAGCCCTTCAGAAGCCTACGAAAAAGTTGACCCATTTGTTGAATATGGGTTAAGAGAAGCAATTTTACCAGCTTTAATTGCATGTCAGACTAAGACAGCTAAAGAAGCAGTACTAAAAATTGCAGAATTAGTCGATAAATATGGTTCTAAAGAAGGAAATATCCTTTATATGGCAGATAAAAAAGAAGCTTGGATCATTGAAATCTATGGTGGCCATCAGTATGCAGCAATGAAAATGCCAACAGATAAGGTTGCTGTTTTCGGTAACCAATATATGATTGATGTAGTTGATCAGAATGATACAGAAAACTATATTTTCTCTAAAGATCTATTCACTACAATTGATAAAGTTGGAAACGTTGTAAAAGAAGATGGAAAATACAATTTAGTAAAATCAATATCCGGACCAAGAGAAGAATACTCCAACATGAGAACTTGGATAGGTCATAAAATATTAGCACCATCAACAATTGGTGAATACAATAATGATGAATTCTATCCTCTATTCTATTCTCCAGATAAAAAGGTTTCACCTTTAACAGTTATGGATATTTATAGAAATAGATACGAAGGCACTAAATTTGACATGAATCTTCCTGAAAATGTAGAAAGAAGACCTATAGCTACAACTAGACAGTCTCAAATTCACGTAGTCCAAATCATGCCTAATATGCCAAGAGAAATGTCAGCTGTTCAATGGCTAGCATTAGGTAATGCTGAACATTCAGTATTTATCCCTACTTTCAGTGGAATAACTGATACACATTCAGCATATAAAGTTGATGGAAACTCATATGATCCATCAGGTGCATACTGGCAGTTCAAGAGAGTTTGCGGTGTTGCAGAAACTGACAGAGCACATTTAGGAGCAAGCACTAAGGACTATTGGAAATTAGAAGAGCAGATGATGTATAAACAGATGCAAAAAGAAATTAAAAAGGTAGCTGACCTTTATAAGAAGAGTCCTAAAAAAGCAAGAACATATGTTACTAAATTAGGCAAAGATATGACACAGAACCAGTTAAATAACTCAGAAAAACTATTTAACGGTGTATTTACTACATTAATTGAAAATATTAATGATAGAAATGGTAAGAGAATGCAGACTTTCGCTGCTGACACTCGTCTTACAAAGGGAGCTAATTATTATGGCTATTCAGTAAAGAAGAGCGGCAAGTCCTACACATTAACTAAGGGAAGTACAAAATACGTATTGACTTTAGGTAGTGATGTTTGTAAGGCAACAGTAGATGGAAAAACTAATGACATTGAATTATCAAAGGCTCCATATGTAGATGGAAAATATGCATATGCACCACTAGATTTTATTAGAAGCTTATAAATTTTAACATATTAAATTACTTACTAACTCGCAGGAAGGGATGATATCGTGTACGATATCATCCTTTTTATGGCTCTGTGTCAAATGTTGGGGTGACACATAATTTAATAAAAAAATTGACTTTCTGGACGCATTTAAATTCGAGTCAAGTCCTGAAATGATTACTGAACCTATATTGATTTTACTAGACCCTTGTGATTATCAGATATTACTATATAAACAGAACTTAAGCCTCTTGCATTTAATCCTTCAAAAAATTCTGTCCATGTAGTTTCTTTTTCTGCTTCGCATATATCAAATCCGAGTATTTCTTTATGCCCAGAAGCGTTTATACCTATAGCAATTAGAAATGCCTTAGAAACGATGTTTGAACTTTTTAAACTCTATATCTAAACCTTTACAAATTTCAGATACTGTTGATTTTGAGAAGGTTGAACCACATAATTCTTGTGTTACTTTTTCCACTTTTCTAGTTGATACACCTTGCACTACCATTTCCATCATAGTTGATATTAATGCTTGTTCATTCCTTTCAATTTGTGTTTTTGTTGTTATTAACATTTTAACTGAAAGCATGAGCTATGTGCTCATTTTTTTTATTTTTGAATTTACACCATCATATAGACATTATCAGAATATTGTGATAATATATACGAAAGGAGGGGACTATTGCGATTCTAGATGAGTTGTTTGTATAACTATGGTTATCACATTTGTCTATATAGTGTTTGCCGTTAACGAATATATCAGTGGAGATATTCCACGTATAATTATTGCTATAGCAGGTTTTACATATTTTTTCTAGTGTGTTGGTGTTATTCAAATTATAACTACAGGAAAAAACACATATAGAAATGCTACGATTATTGGTAATGCAAAACGGATAAAGGTTTTGACGTTATTTAGGAGGGCTTTTGTTATCGTCAAATAAGCGTTAGTTTTATATTTAAGGAAGGAAACATAAAATGAAGAAAGTATTTATTTTATTTTTATCGTTGCTTTTGATACTAACATCAAGTTTAGTTTCATTTGCCGATTCGAACACATCCAAAATAGCCACAATAAAGCTTGATATTTCTACATCAAAGGAAGATAAGGAGATTATAAAGAAATATAAAAAGATAGGAAATGATCTTTACTCAAAAGAAGATAACAATATTGTGATGAATGTTAACAGTGTTCATGAATCGGATAATGCGGTTGAAATTTCTGGTGATGCGGTTGCAAAGATGTTTGGAAAAGAATATAATTTCTCTTTTAATAACCGACAGTTAGATGTTAAATTTGTAAACAATAAAAAGTTCTATACTGGTGCATTTGAAGTTGCAATTGATGATAATTATAGAGGAATTATAGATATTACAACTATGTCTACTTTCAGTAAAACAATTATTAGCTTTACATTATTAGATACTCGTGATGAATCAAGCCAGACATTCATGATGTATGGTGATACATTTAAAGAGCAGATAGAACTATTTAATCAAGAATTGAATATAGCAATTATGCAAGCCGAAGAGCATGCCCCAGAAACTACTAGTTTTATTTCCAGCGCATCAGCGAACTCTAACTCGGCATATCAACATGTTACGAACAAGTCTAATTCCATCCTTGGGGGGTTACTAGAGACAAACAAATGCTAGTTATGAATATCAGCAAGTGTGATCCTGTTAACTTTGGTTCGGGTGCAAATGGCTTTGAAATGATACGTGTTTTTTCGAGAACATACAATGCTAAAAATATAAGCTACGACTCCCCAATCCTTTTAGCAAAACCTAATAATGTAAAAGTAACATTTAATGGAGATCCCAATAATTTGATGTCTATTAGCGGTACAAAACCAACAAACAGTAATGGAGTTTTAACAACGGTGTTTCAGGTATTTAATTCTGTTATAGGAAGTCAAGGAAATGGCTTATTGGCAGCCGTTTCTGCGATTACTGGTACATTATCAATAGGAGTTGGTGATAGTGTCACCATAAGTGGTACAAACGTAGTATTTGATATTGACATTTCTGACTTAGAAGCAAGTAACACAGATTTACCCGCTTCTACCACTTCTTCAAATGCAGAGACTGATACCAGACATGGTATATCTTTTAAAATAGCTTATTTACAAGATCGTAGTATAGAGAAAACTGCTAGTATTTCCGTGTCGTCTGTATTGACTTATAGACTATTTTTTAGTAATAAAAGAACGGTATCTTTAAAAACTGGAGCTGCAACAGTCTCACATACTATAAATTTAAATTAAGATTGAAGGGTATGGTGGTCCGCAATGAAAAAAAGAGTTTTAATAATAACTGGTATAGCGATATTTTTCATTATTGCTTTTATATTATGGCAGATTGACGAGAATAAGAAAGTGGAGCTAGAAGAATACAATAATCATGCAAAAATTACTAAAGAACATTTTGATGAGTTTTACGATAATATATTGAAGATTCAAAGTGACAATCCACCTTCATTTAGAGATATAAATGGAAGTTGTATGAGTTTATTTTTTACTATTGACGAGTGGAATCATCAATTTTATCTTTTTGCTGTAAACAATAATTTGCCATATAAAGATAATGAAAATGTATCGACTGACCCTGCTACATTGGTAAATATATCTATAGAAATAGAGCGTCTATACTATGATATTATAGATGTGTATTATCTGAAAGAACCTACTGGAACGGCAGATTTTACCCCTGAACAAGTAAGTAAAATTGTAAAGGACTTTAGAAGTAGAACGGATATGATTTGTAAACAGTTTGAATGATAAACTTGGATTGGTCTAGTTTATAATTTCTATATTTTGTATCATGCAGTAATGATATAATCCCACTTAAGTAGGCAGGTGAAATAATTAAAATCAGGCTCTGTGTCAAATGTTGGGGTGACACATAATTTAATAAAAAAATTGACTTTCTGGACGCATTTTTATGCGTCCAGTTTTGCTATTTGATCTCAGTCAAATAAGTGATGTTAGATTTTATGGTTTTATGATATTTTAAGCACCTTAATTTTATTGTTGAAACCTTCAGTGTATCCTTTGTTAAACCTGTATTGAATGCATCAAGTAATAGCTTTGTACTTATAGTTCTTTCTGGAAGAATATCTAATACTTCATGTTTTTCGGATTTGTGAGTATACACTGAAATTTTCTACCGGCATTACCCTTGAATTCGTCAATTGATACTATATAATTTGTATTGAGCATAATGCATACCTCCGTTCTGTTGGGTTTGGTCACTTTAATTGTAACTGAGATTGCACTTATGCTCATTTTTTTATACTAAAAAATGATGGTGAAGGCGAAGATTAATTTCACCACCCCAACATTTATTATAGAGCCTTTATATTCTATGTGGTGAAAAACTAGTTTTTGTGGTATAATTTTAAGGTATGTAAAAACACACTATATAGGAGAAGAAAATGAACAACTCAATTTTAGATATTGTAAATAAAACCGAAAAATTATTAAATTCCAACGAAATATGTAAAGGTGAAGTGCAGAGAGTAAAGACCCTTAGAAATAAACTAGAAGAAAATAAAATAACAGTCTCAGTAATAGGTCAGTTTAAAAGAGGTAAAAGTACCCTGGTAAATGGAATATTAGGTGAGAAGGTTTTACCTGTAGGTATAGTTCCGGTAACTTCAGTTGTTACTAGAGTAGAATACGGAGAACATGAGGCAACA
>JAWRJF010000050.1:0-24278 GCA_040307645.1 Anaerovoracaceae bacterium
GGGGTGTTATAAAGGAAGGTTACTCAGATGAACTGGATAATCTAAAGTTTTCTATTAAGGATGGAAAACAGTGGATAGCCAATTTAGAAAATCTTGAGAGAGAACGAACCGGTATTAAAAATTTAAAAGTGGGTTTCAATAAAGTTTTTGGATATTATGTTGAAGTAACTAAGTCTTATTTTGATTTAATTCCAGAAAATTATATTAGAAAACAGACACTTTCTAATTGTGAGCGTTTTATCACTCCTGAACTAAAAGAAATGGAAAGTATAGTTTTAAATGCAGAAACTAAGATAAACAATTTAGAATATCAATTGTTCACAGAAATCAGGAATACAATAGAAACATATATTAAAGAAATACAAGTAACATCTCAAGCAATAGCTAAATTAGATGTATTATCTGCCTTTGCAGATGTGAGTAATAAGTTAGGCTATATAAAACCTGTCGTAGATGATGGATATGAATTGTTAATAAAAAAAGGCAGACATCCGGTAATTGAACAAATTACAGGTGCTGGTATGTTTGTTTCAAATGACACTTATGTAAACAATACAAATACAAGTATGCTACTAATCACCGGGCCAAATATGGCAGGAAAATCTACGTATATGCGACAAACTGCTTTAATAGTTTTAATGGCACAGTCAGGTTGCTTTGTTCCTTGCGAGTATGCCAGGATAGGTGTAGTAGATAGAATTTTTACAAGAATTGGGGCTTCTGATAATCTTGCCCAAGGTCAATCTACTTTTTTTGTAGAAATGAGTGAGCTTGCTTATATTTTAAACTGTTCTAAAGAAAGAAGTTTAATAATATTAGATGAAATCGGTAGAGGCACAAGTACTTATGACGGGCTTTCAATTGCATGGGCAGCAGTTGACTATTTGTGCAACAAAAATACTAGAATACGAACACTTTTTGCAACTCACTACCATGAGCTTACAATACTAGAAGATGAAATTGAAGGAGTAAAAAACTTAAATGTAGATGTTTCAGATGAAAATGAAAACATCGTATTTTTGCATAAAATTGTAGAAGGTTCTGCTAGTAGAAGTTACGGTATTCATGTTGCAAAACTGGCTGGTATACCAAAAAAACTTTTAGAAAATGCCGAAAATAAATTAAAACAACTGGAAAGTGGAGAAAATATCACTTTTTCCACAATAGAAAATAAAACTACATGTTCAGAAAATCAAATGACTTTTTTTGATTTATCTAATAATAGAATTGTTGATAAAATCAAATCTATTGATATAATGGATATAACTCCATCTCAAGCTATTAAAATTTTAGAAGACTTAAAAGGTGAAATAGAAAAATGATAAGAGTTTTAGAAAAAAGCATTGCGGATAAAATTGCTGCTGGTGAGGTAATTGAACGACCATTATCAATAGTTAAAGAATTAGTTGAAAATGCTATTGATGCTGGTTCAAACTCCATTATAGTTGAAATAAAAAATGGTGGGAAAACTTATATAAGAGTAACTGATAACGGCTGCGGTATAGATAGGGATAGTGTAGAAACAGCTTTTCTTAGACATGCTACTAGTAAAATTTCATCAGTTAGAGATCTTGATGGTATTAATACTCTAGGCTTTAGGGGTGAAGCTCTCGCTAGTATTGCTGCAGTGACGAGAACTGAAATGATCACTAAAACAAAACAATCGCCAGAAGGTACTAAACTTATTATTCACGGCGCGGAAGTGATTTCAAACCAGTTTACAGGTTGTCCAGATGGGACAACTATTATAGTTTCTGACTTATTTTATAATACACCAGCAAGACTAAATTTTCTAAAATCTGATTCTGCAGAGAGTAGTATTATTATCGACTTTATGTCCCAAATAGCACTTGCATATATAAATATAAAATTTAGACTAATTAACAATGGAAATATCGTTTTTTCAACAAAAGGTGATGGAAATAGATATAATACTATTTTATCTATATATAGGCAGAAAGAATTTGAATATTTAGTACCAGTTAGCTATAATGATGGTAAAAATAATTTAGAAGGTTATATTTCAACACCGGCTACAAGTAAAACATCTAGAAGGAATCAGATTTTCTTTGTTAACGGAAGAATTGTAAATAGTAAAATAATTGAAAAAGGGGTAAATGAAGGATATAGAGAACGTCTTTTTGAAGGCCGTTTTCCTATTACATTTTTATTTTTAGAAACATCTCCATACACTCTGGATGTAAATATTCATCCAAATAAAAGAGAGGTACGTTTTGGTGATGAAAATGAAATCATAACTTTTATTAGTGATGCTATTAAAGATTCCCTTGGAACAAAAGAAGCAGTAGTAGAGGTTAAAAATGTATTTAGAGAACCTGAACCTATATATATAGAAAAAAAACATAAAGAAGAACAGGTTGACATAAAAAAAATATTGTCAATGAAAAGGGAATCTCATAATAATGCTGTTAAAAACATTCCTGAAAAAGGAAAAATTCTTCCTAAGATTGAAATTAAAAAAGATGAAACTAATTATCATTTATCTATAGAAAACCCTGTATCAAGACCTTTTGACTTTGACGAACTCAAAATTGGTCCAGCAATATTTGGAACATATATTACAGCAACTGATGAAAACAATTTTTATCTTATAGATCAACATGCTGCTCATGAGAGAATTTTCTATGAGAAACTTGTAGCTGAATATGAATCTTCTGAAAAAGTACGTCAGCCAATTTTAGTTCCAATTATTTTAGATGTACCTCTATCAGTAAAAGAAAATCATTATTCATGGCTTGATTCTTTAAATAAAATAGGCTATACCATTGAAGCATTCGGTTTGAATTCCTATATTGTTAAAGAAATTCCTACTTATATGACTATATCCGAATCAGAGATGTTTATAAATGAATTCTTAGATAACGTTGAAGATACAACAGATTTAAAAAATTCTGTTGTTATTAATAAACTTATTACAAAATCATGTAAAAGTGCTGTTAAAGCCCATGATTATCTTAATGAAGAAGAAATAAAAGCCTTAATAAAAGATTTAAAAAACTGTATTAACCCATTTTCCTGTCCACATGGACGTCCGACTTTTATTAAGCTTAGTCAATATGAAATAGAAAAAATGTTTAAAAGGGTGTAAATAATGATTGACAACAAAATTATTGCAATTGTAGGTCCTACAGCTGTAGGCAAAACAGATTATGCTATAGATACAGCTTTAGAATTTAATGGAGAAATTGTGTCTTGTGACTCAATGCAGTTGTATAAATATATGGATATAGGAAGTGCAAAGCCTACTAAAGAAGAACAATCTCTTGTAAAGCACTATTTGATTGATGAAATTGACCCAAGAGAAAATTTTTCTGTGGCTAGTTACCAGGTTATGGCCAAAAAAGCCATAAAAGAAATCTTTGATAAAGAAAAAACTCCTATTATCGCAGGTGGGACAGGTCTTTATCTAAACTCCATACTTTACGATATGGACTTTAGTATTAAACCACAAGATGTCTCACTTAGGAGGGCTTTAGAAGAACAGGCTATAAATTATGGCCCGGATTACTTGTATAAAAAACTAGTAGAAAAAGATCCTGAATCTGCCCATAGAATTCATCCTAATAATATAAAGAAGGTAATTAGAGCTTTAGAAGCTGCTGAATACGGAAAACCTATAGAAGATTTTAAAACATGCAAAAAAAAATGTAAAGATTATACTGTCCAAATGGTTTGCCTTACTAGAAATAGGGACGAGCTTTATGATAGAATCAACAAGCGAGTCGATATTCTTGTTGAAAAAGGCCTTTTAGACGAGGTCAGAAATCTATTAGATATGGGGCTCAATGAGGATGATATTTCTATGAAAGGCATTGGGTATAAAGAAATAATCGGCTATTTTAATAACTTATATAGCCTAGATGAAGCTATTTCATTGGTAAAGAAGAATACACGACATTATGCAAAAAGACAACTCACATGGTTTAAAAGATATGAAGAAATGAAATGGTTTAATTTGTCTCTATATAATACCAAAGATTTAGCCTTGGAGGATATATTCAAATGGTTGAAAAAAATGTAATAACACATAACAAAAGTGACAAACCGGATAATATTGTTCAAAAAGAAAATGAAATATTTCTTCAATGTCAATCTATCGAAAATGAATTACCGAATTGCTTGAGAGGCTTTTTTATTTATTTAAAGGGAAATGTTTTACCTAAAACAAGACTTGCTTACTTAAACGATATTAAGTTTTTCTGCAGTTACCTTACTAAAGAAACTGACCTAACAAAAGCAGATTCTATAGATAAGATAACTTTAGAAGAGTTTAATAATATAAAAGCAATTGATATAAACATTTTTATAGATTATTGCAGGAAATATAAGGTTGAAACTGATAAGAATATCTATGTATATGAAAATAATAATAAGACTTTAGCTAGAAAGAGATCATCAATTTCAGTTATGTTTAAGCAGCTCTACCGTGATGAACTTATTGAAAAAAATATCACTGATGGATTCGACCCTATTAGAGTGCCTAAGGCTGGTGAAAAAGAGATTAAAGCTTTGCAAGATGATGAAGTTATGATAATGCTAGATGCAGTTTCTAACGGTACAAATCTAACTAAACACGAAAGATCCTATTGGCAAAAAACAAAAAAGCGAGATAAGGCTATTTTAATTATTTTCCTTACATACGGGCTTAGACTTTCTGAACTTCAACAACTAAATATTTCTTCATTTAATTTTTCAAGAGGAGAATTTAAAATCTATAGAAAAAGAGGAAAAGAGTCTATTATGCCTCTAAATCGTTCTGTTACATATGTATTATTAGATTATATTGAAAACGAAAGAAAAAATGATGATTCGTTAGAAGATGAAAATAAAGACGCATTATTTTTGTCTCTACAAAATAAAAGAATGACAGAAAGACAAATTAGAGAACTAGTAAAAAAATACACATCTATTGCATTGAACACAAGTAGAAAGGCTGGATATAGTCCCCATAAACTGAGGGCTACAGCAGCAACTAGTCTAATAGGCCGCGGTAATTCAATTTTTGATGTACAGGCATTATTAGACCACGAACAAGTAACTACAACACAACTTTATGCAGCTCATAAAACTAATGTTAAAAGAGATTTAGTCAAAAACATGGAATGGGAAATTGAGCGAAATGAGAAATAATCTTATTATAATATGGAGAATATAATGAATAACTACACTAATAATTTACTAATAGAAAAATTTAAAATAAGTGAAAAGGTTTTAAATATAGTTAATCAATGTGAAGAAGAGGTAAAATCTAAATTTGCTGAACTTGACGATATAATGGCTTATAACCAGTACAAGGTCTTATCGGCTCTTCAAAATAATCATATAAGTGATATGCATTTTGGATGGAATACTGGATATGGATATGATGACCCTGGTAGAGATGCTTGTGAAAGAGTTTATGCAGATATTTTTAACACGGAATCAGCATTAGTAAGACAAACTATTGTAAATGGAACACATGCACTTGCTATAACATTAATTGGCTGTCTAAGACCCGGTGATGAATTGATTTATTGTACAGGTGGTCCCTATGATACTTTAGAAGAAGTTATAGGCATAAGAGGGGAGGGTATGGGATCCCTTAAGGAATATGGTATATCTTACAAACAAGTAGAACTAAAAGCTGACGGCTCTATTGATTTAGAAGGAGTAAAAAAATCAATTTCTGATAAAACAAAAATGGTATGCGTTCAACGTGCAACTGGTTATGGATGGCGTAAAGCTATCACAATCGATGAAATAGAAAAGTGGGCATCATTTGTTCATCAGCTACGTCCAGATATAATATGTATGGCTGATAATTGCTATGGTGAATTTTTAAATATAAAAGAGCCTACCGACGTTGGTGTTGATATTATAGCTGGATCACTAATAAAAAACCCTGGTGGTGGGCAAGCACTTACAGGTGGTTATGTTGTTGGCAAAAAACAACTAATAGATCAAGTATCTTATAGAATGACTTGTCCCGGTATAGGTAGTGAATGCGGACTTACCTTCGGTCAAACACGTTCAATTCTGCAAGGTATATTTATGGCACCAAAAGTTGTATCAGGTGCAGTAAAAGGAGCGATTTTGTGCGGAAAGGTATATGAGAGACTTGGATATGATATTTGTCCTAAGACTGAAGACAATAGAAGTGATATTATTCAAGCTGTTAGACTAAATTCGCCAGAAGCAGTTGTGGCTTTTTGTGAAGGTATTCAGTCTGCAGCTCCAATAGATTCTCATGTAGCTCCAATACCTTGGGATATGCCAGGTTATCAATCTCAGGTTGTCATGGCAGCAGGAGCCTTTGTTCAAGGATCCTCAATTGAACTTAGTGCCGATGCACCAATTAGACCACCGTACAATGTATATTTTCAGGGTGGTTTGACTTACGAACACTCAAAATTTGGAGTGATAAAATCTGTAAATCAATTATACAATAAAGGGTTATTAAAAGAATTATAAATTATATGTTGTACACAATATAGTAATATTAGGGGAATTTAGAGATGAATAAAAGAGTAGAAATAAAGGAGTCTGCCCATCAAACAAAAGAACAGGTTAAAGAAAATTTAAAAATAGCTTCTGCTAGATCAAAGAAAAAAGTTTTTATATCTATTTCAAAATTATTTTTATTGATCTTGATTGTAATTGGTATACCATTATATATATACTTTTTTAAACGAGATATTATATTGCAATTTAAATCATTTGATGAAGTATTATTCTTTCTATACAAATATAAAACCGAAAGCATTTTTATTTATATTAGCATTCAGATAATACAAATAGTTATTAGTATTATACCCGGCCAGGCATTTCAATTTGCAGCAGGGTATTTATACGGATTTTTACCGGGCCTATTATATTCTATAATAGGAGCATTGATAGGAACTACGATTTCTTTTTATTTAGCAAAGCTATTAGGAAAAGATGCTATGCATCTTATGTTTGGCGAAGAAAAGATGAACTACTTTATTAGTAGGTTAAACAGCAAAAAAGCATATACCATAGTATTTTTAATCTATTTAGTACCTGGGCTTCCAAAAGATTTAGTCAGCTACGCTGCAGGCGTTTCAGAAATAAAGTTTAGACAATTTTTAATGCTATCTATTATAGGACGTCTTCCTGGTATGATGGGCAGTTTATTAATTGGTTATTTTTCAAAAAGCGGCACATATGAATGGGTTATAATAATGGGCATATTAGCTGTCTCATTGTTTGTTTTATGTATATTACTTAGAAAAAAGATAAGTAAATTAATAGATAAACTCTATGAAAAAATAAAATAGGTATATGTGACTTTATCACAGAAAAACATTTTATTTTGGGTATAATGTAAACATAAGATAAAACAAATAATTTTTATATATGAAAAGGAGATTATATTATGTCAGCACTACACATTACTAAAGACAACTTCGAAACAGAAGTATTAAATTCAAATAAGCCAGTCCTAGTAGATTTTTGGGCATCATGGTGTGGCCCATGCAAAATGTTATTACCTGTAGTTGAGGAGTTATCAAACGAGGTAACTGATGCAAAAATCTGTAAAATAAATGTAGATGAAGAGCCTGAATTAGCTGCTAAGTTTGGTATTATGACAATACCAACATTGATGGTATTTAAAAATGGAGAGGTAACAAATAAGTCTGTTGGTGTAAAACCTAAAGAAGCTATAATTGCTATGATAAATGGCTAAATAATAAATAACAAATAACATAAAAAATACGACCTAAATCAGGTCGTATTTTATTTTATAAACATTTGTTCTTTTATGTGTTGACAAAGAACATTTATTCTGTTATGATGAATAAAACGAACAAATGTTTATAAGAGGTGAGAGAGATGACATACACTAAAAAATACAGAATAACATCTAAATTTAGATTTACAATGTTTATGGTTATTGTGCTTCTTTGTATTGTAGCTATTTTTAATAGTTTATTAGGTTTTTATTCAGCTAGCAGCTTAACTAATATCCAATACAAGGAAATCGAAGTTTCAACTGGTGATACTTTGTGGTCAATTGCTTCTACACATATGCCTGATAATAAAGACCCTAGAGAATTAGTATATGAGTTAGGAAAAATTAATAATATCTCAGATAGTCATTTAGAAGCTGGTCAGACTATATTAGTACCAATTTATGAAGAATAATTTTTATAACACGAAAAATAATAGGTACAAACATACCACACACATTATAAAAATCGCTTAAATCGTAAAATAGAGCTTCACTTTTTCAGTGATATTAGGAACTCTGATCCAGTCATTTTCTGTATGAAAGATAGGATTAAATCTTCCTATTGTAATAATAAGATAATATATAATATCTATAAATTATATATTAATATTCCTTAATCTACATATTAGCTATAAAAGGTTCATTATAGCTGAATTTCTAATCAACCAGAATGTAATACTTGAGAAACCGGTTTATATAGTTATAACTATTCCCTAAATTACAATTTAAGGAATAGTTATAACTACAAAAATAGAGAGGCTTTCCTCTAGCCTCCCTATTTTGTTTTAGGTTTATTTATATTCTTTAAAACTATATTATTTATTTATTTCCATATTTTTAGGTTATGAACTAAATTATTCCAAATAAAATAAGTCCGATTGTATTTATTGCAAAATTTGCAGATACGTGAACTAGCCATGATGGATAAATTGTATCTGCGATTTCATTTAGATAGTTAAATATTGCACCACCTATTGCAAGTCCTAACATTGTAAGAACAAAAGCCGCAAATGAGAACCACCCTGAAATCATACACACGTGATATAATGCAAAACTTAATGAACTAAAAAAATATGCAAAGCATCTTGATGTATATTTTTTTAAAGATAGAAAAGCAAAACCTCTAAAGAAAAATTCTTCTAATAAGGAATTTATAAATGATATATATATTGCTACAAAGATAAAGTTATCTTTTGTCACACCAATATTTCCTGTAAGTGACTTGGTTATTGCGGAAAAATCAAAGATATTTCTAAATATAAAATAAGCTAATATTATGCTTATATAAACTACAAGTCCTAATATAAGTGATTTCTTGAATCCACCTTTTTTTGGTATAAAAAGCCTCTTTAACGAAAGCTCTTTATTATATAAGCTGTAAGTCATAGGCAAACCTATAAATAAAAAAATCTTAACTACTGACTTTACAGTATAAACAGGCTGTATATAACCATCTATAAAACTCATAATTAAGCATCCAATACTTATAGCTGCTATTAAAATTATCTTGTTTTTATTATCATTTCTACAACTTTTCATTATAATCTCCAAAATCTCCAAAAAAAGCAGGGTTTAAATATCCCT
This sequence comes from Anaerovoracaceae bacterium, assembly GCA_040307645.1. GTDB lineage: Bacteria > Bacillota > Clostridia > Peptostreptococcales > Anaerovoracaceae > JAVXAG01. The sequence continues at coordinate 9,338 of JAWRJF010000050.1, forward strand.
GCTTTTTAAATAAACCAAATATAAAACTAAAAACTATCTCTTTCTGGCGTTTACTCTTTGCAAAGCTTTTTCGTATAATTCTTTTTCTTCTTCGGTTTCAGGTGTATATGTTGGGACCTTTTGTGGTTTTCCCGATTTGCTCATTGCAACCATTGTAAAATGTGCGCATAGTGCCATTTCTGGGCCATTGCTTGATTCCATATCTTCAGAATCCACCCTAACATATACGTCCATTGAAGTATTTCCAACATATGCAATTGATGCAGTGCAAGTAACAAGAGCTCCTACAAATATAGGAAGGTGAAAAATCAATTCATCTACCCTGGCAGTTACACAATTACTTCTTGAATATTTCATAGCTACTGCTCCTGCTGCAGTATCCATAAATTTCATTATTTCGCCACCATGCACATTACCAGCAACATTTGCTTGGTGTGGCAACATTACCTGACTCATTACTACTTGATATCTTGTATCCATTAAATTTCTTTTCCCCTTTATTTAAAATATTCAACTGCCGATTTGAACATCTTCATATCAAATTCACCCGGCACGTTTTTATATAGATTTTTTCCGATTCTTTCTGAGTGCCCCATCTTTCCTAAAATTCTTCCATCTGGTGAAGTAATACCTTCAATTGCTCCATATGAACCGTTAGGATTAAACTGAATATCATTACTTACGTTTCCAGAAAGGTCCACATATTGAGTAATGATTTGACCATTTTCAGCTAGTTCATCTATAAGTTTCTGAGAAGCAATAAATCTACCCTCACCATGAGAAATAGGAACGGTATATATTTCACCAGGTTTCGTACTTGCAAGCCATGGAGACTTATTAGATGCAATTCGTGTTCTAACCAACTTAGATTGATGACGAGCAATCTCATTAAAAGTTAAAGTCGGACAATCCTGATCTGTATCCATAATTTTTCCATATGGAACAAGGCCTAGCTTAATTAGAGCCTGGAAACCATTGCAAATACCCGCCATAAGGCCATCTCTGTTTTCAATAAGATCAGTAACAGCTTCTTTTATTTCTTCATTTCTAAAGAAAGCTGTAATAAACTTACCTGAACCATCTGGTTCATCACCGCCAGAGAATCCACCTGGAATGAAAATAATCTGAGATTCTCTAACTTTATCTGCAAATTGTTCTACAGATTTAGCCACTGAAGCTGCACTTAAATTATTTATTACGAAGATTTCAGGTTCCGCACCTGCATCTCTGAACGCTTTAGCAGAATCATATTCACAGTTAGTACCAGGGAACACTGGAATCAAAACTTTTGGTCTTTCAATTCTAACCTTGGAATGAATCTTCTGTGAGTTTTCATAGTTAAATGTTTCTAACAGTTGTTTTTTTGGTTCAATATTGCAAGTAAAAATTGGTTCCAATTTATCTTCATATGCTTTATACAGCTCTTCTAATGAAATAATTTGATTTCCATATGATATATGATTTTCAGATGTAGTATGTCCCAAAAGAACAACGTTTTCACCTTCAAGGGTACATAAATCCTCTACTTCAACAATAAAGCCACCATAATTATATCCGAAAATAGTATCAAGTTGCAAGTCTTTATTATAGTCAAATCCAATGTCATTACCCATAGTCATCTTTAGAATGCCTTCTGCAACACCACCATAGGTAGGAGTATATGCACTTAATACAATTCCACCTTTAATCATATCATTTACGTCTTTATATAATTCTCTTAAAGATTCCCCTGTAGGAAGCCCTTCTTCATCATATTGTGGTGTTAACATATAAACTTTATCGTTAACTCTCTTAAATTCAGGTGAAATAATATTTTCAACATTCTCTGTTGTAACAGCAAAGGAAACAAGCGTTGGTGGAACATCTATATCTTCAAAAGTTCCACTCATTGAGTCTTTTCCTCCAATAGCTGCCACTCCTAATTCTTTTTGTGCTTTGTATGCTCCAAGAACAGCTGCCATTGGTTTTCCCCATCTAGTTGCTTCTCTCTTTGGCTTTTCAAAGTATTCTTGGAATGATAAATATACATCTTCAAAACTAGCTCCTGTAGCAACTAGTTTTGACACAGATTCAACAACTGCAAAATAAGCACTGTGATATGGGCTAGCCATAGCAATGAAAGGGTTATATCCCCACGCCATCAATGAGCATGTTGTAGTATGTTCCTTTTCCACTGAAACAAGATTTACCATAGCTTGGATTGGAGTTCTCTGTTTAATCCCTCCAAAAGGCATTAATACCGTACCCGCGCCTATGGTTGAGTCAAATCTCTCTGATAATCCTCTTTTTGAACATACATTTAAATCAGAAGCAAGATCTTTATATAGATTTTCAAATGAATCCTTGATTTCTTTATCAAATGCAGAATGCCTTGGAATTTCAATGTCTATATGTTTTTCTGCTCCATTTGTGTCTAAAAATGCTCTTGAAATATTGACTATTGTTTCACCATTCCAAAAAATCTTCAAGTAAGGGTTTTCTTTTACTTCTGCTACAACAGATGCTTCAAGGTTTTCTTCATGTGCAAGACGACAGAAATTCTCAACATCTTCTTTTGCTACTACTACAGCCATTCTTTCCTGAGACTCACTAATTGCAAGCTCTGTTCCGTCTAGTCCATCATATTTCTTTGGGACAGCATTAAGATTTATTTCAAGACCAGCAGCTAGTTCTCCTATAGCCACTGAAACCCCTCCCGCTCCAAAGTCATTACAACGTTTAATCATCTTTGATGCAATAGGATTCCTAAATAATCTCTGAAGCTTTCTTTCTTCTGGTGCATTACCTTTTTGCACTTCTGCACCACATGTTTCAAGAGAATCTAAAGTATGAGATTTTGAGGAACCTGTAGCACCACCACAACCATCTCTACCAGTTTTACCACCGAGAAGAATAACAACGTCACTATCAACTGGTCGTTCCCTTCTCACATTTTCAGCTGGAGCAGCTGCTATTACAGCACCAATTTCCATTCTCTTTGCAACATATCCATCATGATACAGCTCATCAACCTGACCTGTTGCAAGACCAATCTGATTTCCATATGAACTATAACCATTAGCAGCAGTAGTTACGATCTTTCTCTGAGGTAATTTACCTTTTAATGTCTCAGAGACTGGTTTTAGAGGATCTGCAGCACCTGTTACCCTCATTGCAGAGTAAACATAACTTCTACCTGAAAGAGGGTCTCTTATAGCTCCTCCTACGCAAGTCGCTGCACCACCAAATGGCTCTATTTCTGTAGGGTGATTATGAGTTTCATTTTTAAACAAAAGTAACCACTCTTGCTTCTCACCTTTAACATCTACATCTATTTTAACTGTACATGCATTTATTTCTTCTGACTCATCTAATTTGTCTAATAAGCCCTTGGATTTTAAATATTTAGCTGCAATCGTTCCTATATCCATAAGTGTAATTGGTTTTGTTCTTCCAATTTCATTTCTTGTCTTAATATAGTCTTCGTATGTAGCCTGTACTGCAGGGTCTTCAAATTTAACATTATCAATTATAGTATTAAAAGTTGTATGTCTACAGTGATCTGACCAATAAGTGTCAATCACTTTAATTTCAGTAATAGTAGGCTCTCTGTGTTCATCGATAAAATATTTTTGACAAAATTCAATATCAGCAAGGTCCATAGCAAGACCATATTTATCAATAAATTCTATCAATCCATTTTTATCCATACTGCAAAAACCATCTAAAGTGTCTACCTTTGTAGGGATTTCATATTCCACTTTTAATGTTTTATATTCTAACAAGTCAGCTTCTCTTGCTTCTACTGGATTTATAACATATTTCTTTATTTCTTCTAAATCTTCTTTTGTCAAGGCGCCTGAAAGCATGTAAACTTTTGCAGTCTTTACAGTAGGTCTTTCACCCTTAGAAATTATCTGTATACACTCAGCAGCAGAGTTAGCTCTCTGGTCAAACTGTCCCGGTAAGTATTCTACAGCAAATACAAAATCACAGTCATCAAAAGTAACTTCCTTCATTGCTACATCAACTTGTGGCTCAGAAAAAACAGTATTAACGGCATAATCAAATAAGTTTTTATCGATATTTTCAACATCATATCTATTTAAAACTCGAACATTAGTTAATCTGTCAATCTGTAATAATTTATTTACATCATTTTTTAAAGATTTTGCTTCGTTGGCAAATTCAGCCTTTTTTTCTACATATATTCTATATACCATTAGTTCTCCTCCAAAGCTCTAAGGGCTTTTTGACCTATATCTTTTCTATAAAATGCATTTTCAAAATTAACATTTTTTACTGATTTATAACACTTTTCAATTGCGTCTTGAAGATTATATCCTCTTTCTGTAACGCCTAGAACACGTCCACCATTTGTTAGTAGCCTTCCTTCATCATCAAGTCTTGCACCAGCCACATAAACGTCTTTTGTATCATCACCTATTTTAATTTCGTAGCCCTTTTCGTAATTCTTCGGATAACCATCTGATGCCATTACAACACAACATGCCGCCTGATCTGCAAATTTTATTTCTGCATTTTCAAGATCTCCTTTAGAAACATGAATCATGATGTCCATTAAATCACTGTCTAATAAAGGTAGTACAACTTGAGTTTCAGGATCTCCAAATCGACAATTGTATTCAATAACCTTTGGACCATCTTCCGTTAACATTAAACCAAAATATAAACATCCTGAAAAAGTTCTACCTTCTTCATTCATTGCAACCATAGTTGGAATGAAAATCTTTTTCATACATTCCCATGCTATTTCTTCAGTATAATAAGGATTTGGAGCTATTGTCCCCATACCTCCAGTATTAAGTCCTTTATCTCCATCTAACGCTCTCTTATGATCCATAGAAGAAACCATTGGAACTAAAGTTTTCCCGTCTGTAAAAGATAAAACAGAAACTTCAGGACCAGTTAAAAATTCCTCAATAACAATTTGATTTCCACTGTCGCCAAAGACCTTGTCTTCCATCATTGAGTGCACTGCCTCTTTAGCTTGATCTAATGTTTCAGCTATTATTACTCCTTTGCCAAGAGCTAATCCATCAGCCTTTATAACAACTGGTATTTTGGCGGTTTCAAGGTAATCCAAAGCATCAGTCATACTTGTAAATGTTGCATATTCTGCAGTTGGAATATCATATTTTTTCATTAAATTCTTAGAAAAAACTTTACTTCCTTCTATTATTGCTGCCTTCTTATCTGGCCCAAAGCAAGGGATTCCTCTTTCGTTTAGTATATCTACCAAGCCTAATACTAAAGGATCGTCTGGAGCAACTATAGCAAATTCTATCTTGTTTTCCACTGCAAAATCAGCTATCTTATCTAGTTCTTTTGCACCGATATCAACACATATAGCATCTTTTGCAATGCCTCCATTACCTGGAAGTGCATAGATTTCAGATACAAGAGGACTTTCTTTTATTTTTTTTATGATGGCATGTTCTCTACCACCACCGCCTACAACCATTACTTTCATTATGAACCTCCTATAATTAATGATGGAATAGTCTTAAACCAGTAAATACAGTAACCATATTATATTTATTACAAACTTCTATGACATTTTCATCTCTAACAGATCCACCTGGTTCTGCAATATAGGAAACCCCGCTTTTCTTTGCTCTTTCAATGTTATCACCAAATGGAAAAAATGCATCACTTCCAAGAGATACACCAGTAATAGTATCGAGATAATCTCTCTGTTCTTCTTTTGTAAAAGGTTCAGGTTTTTCTTTAAATAAAGTCTGCCATACACCATCTCTTAGAACATCCTCATATTCGTCTGAAATATATACATCTATAGTATTATCCCTCACAGGCCTGCCTATAGAATCTAAGAAAGGTAGATTAATTACTTTTTCATGCTGTCTTAAATGCCAAATATCTGCCTTATTTCCTGCCAATCTGGTGCAATGTATTCTTGATTGCTGACCTGCACCTACACCAATGGTCTGTCCGTCTTTTGCATATGCAACAGAATTAGATTGAGTATATTTAAGTGTAATAAGAGCGATAACTAAATCGCGTTTTGCATCTTCATTTAACTCTTTATTTTCGGTAATAAAATTATTTAACAATTCTTTAGTAATAAGAAAATCATTTCTTTTCTGTTCAAAAGTGATTCCGAACACTTGTTTTCTTTCAATTTCAGAAGGAACATAATCCTGGTCGATTTTTACGATATTATAATTACCTTTTTTCTTTGATTTCAAAATTTCTAAAGCCTCATCTGTATATCCTGGTGCAATTACTCCATCAGAGACCTCTCTTTTAATTATCATTGCTGTAGTTTTATCACAAATATCACTTAAAGCAATCCAATCACCGAAAGAAGACATTCTGTCTGTTCCCCTAGCTCTAGCATAGGCCGTTGCAAGTGGTGATTCATCAAGACCATCTATATCATCAACAAAACATGCTTTTTTCAATACATCACTCATAGGTACTCCAACAGCAGCAGAAGTAGGACTTACATGCTTAAATGATGTTGCGGCAGCCATTCCAAGACTCTCTTTCAGTTCTTTTACTAATTGCCAACTATTTAATGCATCCAGAAAATTAATATATCCAGGTCTTCCATTTATTACTTCAAGAGGAAGGTCTTTACCCTCTTCCATTAATATTCTAGCCGGTTTTTGATTTGGGTTATTTCCATATTTTAATTCAAATTCCTTCATCATTATCTCCTATTTATTCTTATTAATTAATCTACTCTCTGTTTTTCCTGCTTCTAAATCAACATATCTAACATACAATGATATTTTGTTATTCATATCTAAGCTATTCCATATTTCTTCGGTAAAACTGTCAATTTCATTTTTGATTTCCACTCTATCAGGTTCTCCTTGGAATGTAGGAATTGGATTACCATCTTGAACATAAGTATGAATAAAGTGTCCCAGACCTGGAATACTTTCATAAGAAAATGTATACCTGTTACACTTTGTCCCTTCCCTGTCTGCACTTTTTAAAATACTCATTTTATATGAAAAATCCAGATCGTCAAAAGTAATCATTCCACTGATTCTTGGAGTAAAGTTAGGACCATCTGGCTCGAAACATCTTGTATTTAAAGCCTCCTCGAAAGATTTACCTTCCTTTAAATGGTTAAATATTGTATCAGTCTGATCCCCATTTGTAACTATTAATTTATTTTCATAGTTTCTAATTGGGTAATATATAATTAATGATGGATCTGTAACTTTAGATTCATCAAAAGGCTTTATCATAAGGTCATCACCCACTTCAGTAAAAACCCTATTTCTGCTGTTTTCACTTCTTCCCATAATAAAATAGGCTGATACAGCTTTTTTATTGTCTTTAGATTTACCTATGATAATCCCTCTTCCAACATAAGAGTTTCCCTTAATTAGCTCTTCTATTGTATTAATTTTATAAATATCCATTTCTATTTTCTTTCTCCTATTTCTCTTGAAATGTTTTCTACAGCTTCAGGCAATATTACCCATTCAGCCTGTTCCATTACTCTCTTTTGCAATATTTCAGGTGTATCCCCATGAAGAATTTCTACAGCTTTTTGAGCAATAATTTTTCCTCCATCAGGAATTTCGTTTACAAAATGAACAGTAGCACCAGTTACCTTAACCCCATAATCCAAAGCTTTTTCATGGACATGTAGACCATAACAACCTTTACCACAAAAAGATGGGATAAGGGATGGGTGAATATTAATTATTCTATCTTCAAAAGTCTTTATAAAATTTTTGCTTAATATTTTCATAAAGCCCGCAAGGACAATTAGCTCAATGCCATTGTCCTTAAGAGTTTTAATCAAATCTTCTTCATTTTTCATAACTGAGGATTTTATATTGTTTTTAGTAGCTCTTTCAAGTGCAAATGCATTAGGATTATTTGAAACTACTAATGCGATTTCGCCACTATTAATTATTCCGGATTTAGATGCATCGATTAAGGCTTGTAGATTAGTACCACCACCAGATACTAAAACAGCTATCTTAGTCTTTAACATATTTCTACGCCTTCCTTAGATTTCACAACTTCACCAAGTATGTAAGCATTTTCTCCGTTTTCTTTTAGCACTGCTAATGTTTTATCGGCATCTTCTTTAGCAACGATTACAGTCATTCCAACTCCCATATTGAAAGTATTGAACATGTCTCTTTCAGGAATATTTCCTCTTTCTGCAATCAATTTAAAAATAGGAAGGACTCTGATATTTTCTCTTTTTATCTTTACTCCATAACCTTCTGGTAGACTTCTAGGGATATTTTCATAAAAACCACCGCCGGTAATATGTGCTACAGATTTTACTGTTACTTCCTCAAATAACTTAACCATAGGTTTTACATATATTTTTGTTGGAGTAAGAAGCGTTTCCCCAATTGATTTTCCATCTAATTCTTTAAGAGGAGTCTTAATATCTTCATTTTCAACATCTAAAACTTTTCTAACAAGAGAAAAACCATTGGAATGGACACCGGATGATGGCAATCCAATAATTACATCCCCTTCTTCAATAGAATCTTTTTTTAATACCTTAGATTTGTCCACAACACCTACAGTAAATCCAGCTAAGTCATATTCGTCTTCTGGATAAAAACCGGGCATCTCTGCAGTTTCTCCACCATTTAAGACAGCTTCAGACTGAATACAACCTTCAGCCACGCCTTTTACGATTTGAGCAACTTTTTCTGGAATATTTTTCCCCACAGCTATATAGTCAAGGAAAAACAGAGGTTTCGCACCAACGCATAATACGTCATTAACACACATTGCAACACAATCAATACCAACTGTATCATGCTTGTCCATTAAAAAAGCTATTTTTAGTTTGGTTCCAACGCCATCAGTTCCACTAACTAATACAGGTTCCTTTATATTTGTAATATCAAGTTCAAACATACCACCAAAGCCACCTAAATCAGAAGTATTACCAAATACCATGGTTTTGGCAACGTGTTCTTTCATTAATTCTACAGCTTTATATCCTGCAGTAATATCAACACCTGCTGCTTTGTAACTTTCGCTAAAACTTTTATCCATTTTTAAACCTCGTTTCTATTATTTACTCTCACTAATTTTTTTTGAAAATTTGTCTTCTTGAATTTCTCCAGGAACTTCTGTAGGATAATTGCCATCAAAACATGCGCTGCAAAATCCTGTTCCAGGTGCAGTACCTATCAGCATATTTAAATGGTCTGCATCTAAAAATCCTAAGCTGTCTACATCAATGATTTTTTCCATTTCTTCTAATGTGTGATTGCAAGCAATAAGATTCTTTCTAGAATCAATATCAGTACCATAGTAGCATGGATTTAAGAACATAGGTGCAGACGATCTCATATGAACTTCTGTGGCACCTGCTTCTCGTAGCAATTTTACAATCCTTGCAGCCGTGGTACCTCGAACTATTGAATCATCTACAAGTACGACTCTTTTTCCTTTAATGGTTTGAGCAAGGACATTTAATTTTATTTTAACTTTATCTTCCCTTGACTCTTGTCCTGGTGCGATAAAAGTTCTACCGATATACTTATTTTTTATAAAACCTATCCCATAAGGTATTCCTGCCTGCCTTGCATAACCAATTGCAGCATCAAGCCCTGAGTCCGGTACTCCAATTACAATATCAGCTTGTACAGGGTGCTCCATAGCAAGACACGCTCCTGCTATTAATCTTGCATTATGAACACTAACTCCATCAACTACCGAGTCAGGTCTTGCAAAATAAAGATATTCAAAAATACAAAGTCTCTTTTCTTTCTTATTACAGTGTTCTGTTATGGTTCTGATCCCATTTTTCTCAAAAATAACAATTTCACCAGGTTCAATATCTCTTATGAACTTAGCACCAACTGAATCTAGGGCACAAGTTTCAGATGCAACAATATATGTACCATCATCACACTGACCATAGCATAAAGGCCTAAACCCATATTCATCTCTTGCCGCAACAAGTTTAGACGGAGACATAACGACAATACTATATGCACCTTTTAAAATATCCATTCCACTGCTTATTGCTTCTTCTATAGAATTACATTTTAATCTTTCTTTTGTAAGAATATGAGATATTACTTCTGCATCTCCTGTAGTATGGAAAATAGAGCCTTCCATTTCAAGTTCTCTTCGTAAATCATAACCATTTACAAGGCTTCCGTTATGAGCTATAGCCATTCTACCTTTAATATGATTTACAACAATGGGCTGGGCATTTAATCTATCCTTTGTACTTGCTGTACCATATCTTACATGGCCTAAAGCCATATTACCTTTACCAAGGTTATTTATTACCATTGGGGTAAAAATATCATTAACAATGCCAGAGTCCTTATAATGATTAAACACTCCATCATCGTTTACAACAATACCACAGCTTTCCTGTCCTCGGTGCTGTAGTGCAAACAATCCATAATATGTAGTATGTGCTACATCCTGTGTAAAAGGTGCAAAAACACCAAAAATTCCACATTCTTCATTTAATTTTCTCATCCTGCTGTAACTCCTTAAATCCTATCTATTATATTTATCTTCTAATGCTTTATTTTTTAACAATACTTTTTCAGCTGATTTTCTTCTGTTCTCGTCAAGCTTATCTGCAAGATCTTCATCATAAACAGATAGTATTTGGATTGCAAGAAGTGCAGCATTCATAGCTCCGTCTATTGCAACGGTTGCAACAGGTATTCCTCCTGGCATCTGTACAGTTGAAAGCAGAGCATCTAATCCATCAAGTGTAGAGGATTTTACTGGAATTCCAATTACAGGAATAGTTGTGCTAGCTGCAATTGCGCCTGCCAAATGAGCCGCTTTTCCTGCTGCTCCAATAATTACCCCAAAACCGTTTTCTCTCGCATTTTCAGTAAATTCTTTTACTTCTGCCGGTGTTCTGTGTGCTGAGTAGACATGTACTTCATATGGAACTCCAAATTCATCTAATGTTGTCATAGCTTTTTCAACTACAGGTAAGTCACTATCACTTCCCATGATTATCCCAACTTTTTTCATTCGTTAATCCTCCAAAAAAAATAAAAAGTATATATGAATAACTTTATCATATATACTTTGGATGTCAATTGCTTGTTCGTAAAATATACAATTTAATAGATTTTTTGTGAGTTTTAATTGGTCAAATTGGCAAATTTACGAATTATATTGTCGGTTATATTCTATAAAGTTCGTATTATTGGTTTTTCCTTTTTTCAAAAGCCAGTTTATCTAAATAACTCTGCATAATTAATACTGCCGCCTGTTTATCGATAACTTGTTTTCGCTTTTTTCTACTTACATCTGCCTCAATTAATACTTTTTCTGCCATTACTGTTGTTAATCGTTCGTCCTGCCATACAACTTCAACATCTTTAATACCTGTACTCTTCATTTTGTTTTCTAACATAGTCCTAAATTCGTATACTTTTTCAGTCTGAATGCTATCAGTTCCATCTAGTTTTTTAGGTAACCCTATAACTATAGTATCGCATTTATATTCCTTTACGAGATCTAAAATCTTACTGGTATCTTTTCTTATTCCTACTCTTTCTAAAGTCATGAGCCCTTGTGCAGTAATTCCAAGGTCATCACACAGGGCGATACCAACTGTCTTGTCGCCAACATCTAAAGCTATTTTTTTCATTAAAATGATTCCTTCCCTTTAATTTCAAAAAAGCGACAGATGTTTTCACCTATCGCTTAATCTTGTACTATTTATCTAAATAATACTTTAATACTTCTTCTACTAAGTCATCTCTATCAATGCGACTAATCATATTTCTAGCATTGTTGTGACTAGTGATATATGACGGGTCGCCTGAAAGAATATATCCTACCATCTGATCAATTCCATTATAACCTCTCTCTTCCAAAGCGGCATAAACAGTTTGTAATATCTCCCTAGTTGACTTCTGCGTCTTAGTAGCATCAAACATGATTGTATTTCTATCCATCATAACGACCTCCTATTTTATTTATTAACCTTATTATACTATTATAATAGGGTTTTAGCAACGGCAAATGCGTCTTTAATTTTTGAAGGGTCTTTTGCTCCAGCTTGTGCCATGTCAGCTTTTCCACCGCCACCACCACCGCAAGCTGCTGCAATTTTTTTGATCATATTGCCGGCATGATAACCTTTTTCTAATAAATCATCTGTAATTGATACCATAAATGTAACCTTTGAGCCATTTACAGTTGCAAATACCATTACTATATTTTTTTGTGTTGATTTTATATCATCTGAAATTTCTCTCAAATCATTAATATTATAATCATTAAATTCCTTAGTTATAAGATTTACACCATTAACTTTATCTGCTGTAGAAACTAGTTCATCAATGCTTGAACCAATAGCAGCTTTTTTAAAATCATCCAACTCTTTTTTTGTTGACTTTAATTCATCAACTATCGCTGCTGATTTTGAAACTAGAGCGGAAATATTAGATTTTAGATTTTCTGCAACTAGATTCAAAGTATTCTCAAAGTCATTGGCTTTAGCTAGTACACCTGTACCAGTAACTGCTTCTATCCTTCTAACACCGGAAGCTACTCCTGATTCGCTGAGGATTTTAAATGCACCAATCTGTCCAGTATTTGAAACATGTGTACCGCCACAAAGCTCAACGCTGAAGTCACCTGCTCTTACTACTCTAACAACATCTCCATACTTTTCACCAAATAAAGCGGTTGCACCTGCTTTAACAGCATCATCCATAGACATCTCGTCGGTTTTTACATCTAAAAATTCATTTATTTTACAATTTACTAGTTCTTCAACTTCTTTAAGCTGCTGAGGTGTAACTGCCTCAAAGTGGGTAAAATCGAAACGCAAAGTTTCTTCATTTACTGATGAACCAGCTTGCTCAACATGGCCACCAACTACTTCTCTTAAAGCCTTTTGTAGTAAATGCGTAGCCGTATGGTTTCTAGCTGTTTGATTTCTCTTCTTTTTATCTATAGAGGCTGAAACCACATGACCCTTTTTTATAGTCCCGTTTTCTATTCTAACCCTATGACTAAAAATACCATGAGACTTGTCTACAGAAAGGACAATTCCCCGCCCTTCACCAGTTGACATAAAACCTTTATCGGATACTTGCCCGCCACCTTCAGCATAAAAAGGCGTCTTATCAAGGTAAACTCTTACTATATCACCTTCACAAGCTTCTAAAACAGGTTTTCCATCTTTATAGATTTCTAGAATTTTACCTTGGTCTTCATATTTATCATATCCAGAAAACTCTGTTGCTGCAACATCTACAGAATCTGTTGCTTCCTTCCAGCCTTCTTCATCTGCTGATTTTCTGCCCGCTCTAGCTTTTTCCTTCTGTTCTTGCATGGATTTATTAAATCCATCAATATCAGCTGTACAGTTATTTTCTGCAAGGATTTCTTCAGTAAGCTCTAGCGGAAAACCATAAGTATCATATAACTTAAAAACTTTTTCTCCTTCTAGCTGCGATCTACCTTCTTTTTTTAATTCTTCTACATAATCAAGAATTATTAAAGTTCCCTGATCTATTGTTTGAGCAAATTTATCTTCTTCTACGGAAATGTTTTTTTGGATGTACTCTTTTTTCTCTACTAATTCAGGATATGCCGTACCAGATACCTCTATTACCCTATTTGATAAATCAACTAAAAACTTGCCTTCAATACCAAGAATCTTACCATGTCTTGCAGCTCTTCTAAGAAGTCTTCTTAAAACATATCCTCTTCCTTCATTACTTGGAATAATTCCATCAGCTATCATAAATACCACTGATCTAATATGATCTGTAATTATTCTAATAGAAATATCGGTTTTTGCTGCACCATCTTGATACTCTACACCTGACTTTTTACATACATCGTTTAAAATATGTCTTATAGTATCTATATCAAAGATAGAATCAACCCCTTGCATTATACATGCAAGTCTTTCAAGTCCCATACCTGTATCTATGTTAGGATGTTCTAAATTTGTATATGAACCATCTTCTTCTTTTGAAAACTGTGTGAAAACATGATTCCAAAATTCAATATATCTGTCACACTCACATCCCGGTTTGCAATCAGGGCTTCCGCATCCATATTCTTCGCCTCTATCAAAATAAATCTCAGAACAAGGCCCGCAAGGTCCTAAGCCGATTTCCCAGAAGTTATCTTCTTTCCCTAATCTAACTATTCGTTCTTCAGGCATTCCAAGCTTTTTCCAGATTTCCACAGCCTCGTCATCATCTTCATATACAGTAGCCCATACTTTTTCTTCTGGAAGTTTAAGCCAATCCCTAATAAATTCCCATCCCCATGTAAGAGACTGTTCTTTAAAATAATCACCAAAAGAAAAGTTTCCTAGCATTTCAAAAAAAGTTCCATGTCTAGATGTAATTCCTACATTATCTATGTCTCCTGTTCTAATGCATTTCTGACATGTTGTCATTCTTTTTGATGGGGGAGTCTCAAGCCCTGCAAAATATGGCTTTAAAGGTGCCATCCCAGAGTTAATTATCAAAAGACTCTTATCATTTTGTGGAACTAAAGAAGCACTACCAGCTGGATAATGCCCTTTACTTACATAAAAATCTCTAAACATTTTTCTTATTTCATTTAAGCCTAATTTATCCATATATAAAATTCCTCCCGAAATTGTTTACAATAATTTATAATTATACCATATTTGCTATTTATTGTCCATTTAGTACTTTTAATATTGCACAAAACCTATTATTTTTTTTATCTCATTCTTTAATTGTTCAATATTGTTTCCAAAGTAATAAATTTTTATCTTTAATTCTGTACCACTAGGTCGAATTACAAATCTCTGTCCGTTTTCCATGTCATACATAAGAACATTAGATTTTGGCAATCCCGTTTCCTCTAAAAAGTCGGTTGATTCCTTTATTTTAAAAGGTCCAATTCTATGGGTTATACTATTTCTAAAATAATCCATTATTTTAGAAATCCTTGCCTCTCCCTTGTGACCTTTGAA
>JAWRJF010000051.1:0-2817 GCA_040307645.1 Anaerovoracaceae bacterium
TTTCCACTAAATAATCTAACGCTAAATCTGAATCACCTAGTATTTTTTTTAAATAATTTGATCTTTGATTGTCATTTTTCTTAGGAACCCAAGATTTAATAGAATTAGGTTTTTCATCAAATTTACTTTCTACAAATGAATATCTTTCTCCATTGTATACTATGCTTTCGAAATCAGTCTTACTAAATGTTTTGGAAACCTCTCCAATGTCATATGCACATCCTTTTTTAAAACTATTAGCCAATTCTTTAAATAATGCAATCAACTCATCTTTATTCAAATTATCTGTATTTTGTAAGTTGTCCATAAAATCTTTATCTAGTTCTAATTCAAAAGACACTAAACCGAGATTTTCAAGGCTGTTCCTGTCATTGGTACTTATCTCGTAAAGCATTGTTTTCCATGCCTCTTTTTTAGATGAATCAGATTCACATATGTTTTGTTTCTCCAATTCAACGCTCAATAATTCTACAATACTATATATGCTTAAACTTTTGTTTCCATTTTGTCTTGATTCTTCGTCAATTATATTGAGTAACAGTCTTCTCTTTAATATATTGTTGTATGTAAAATCAAAATAACCAGCAAAATAGGCTGCTTCTTGCCTACTATCTGAAAAAATGAGCATTTGTTTTTTTAGTACTTCTTTGTTTTTTTCAACTGTTGTTAGATTAGTTCCATCTTTAAAGAAACTAGGTTTTTTTATCCTAACTACTTTCTTTGTTTCACGTATATTTGGCATTTCATCATATAGGCTTGAGCATATTACGCTAGAAGCTGCTTCTTGCCCTATATAAAAATTCCTAATAACAGTGCCGTTGGGACTTAGATTCCCACAAGAAATACACTTTGAAATATCTTCTTTATCTGATTCTATATGCAACACTTTTACTTTGTTATTCTGATCACAAGTGCAAGCTTTCTTCTTGACTAACTTGTCTTTTGAAATATAGCCGCACTTTCCGCATAAAGTATACACTTGGTTATCATCAATCACTATATTGTCATCTTCTGGCTCCATATACTCTGGCTTTTTGTCTAAAAGCATAAATGTCATGTATTTATTTGACTTCTCATAATTAGATCTCTGTATAAAATAGTTGTTTTCTATATTCCCTTGCAAATATATCTGTCCACAATATTTGCATACAGATATTTTATAGCTTTTGTATTCTTGAGCTTCAATGTAGGCACTATTTCTTGGTTTCAAGGATAAGCTTTTTTTTGCACCAAAAACCACATAAGCTCCTTCTAAAGAACGTATAAACATATGAAAGCGAGCGTCCAACAAAGAAATATTGTTTTTGTTTGCTTTGCTTCCTGCAAATACAAAGTTAACAATATCCATCTCTTCAACATTTAATTTCTGAGCTATCTCTGAAATTGATGTGGGTCCTTCTTTTAATACATTTCTTATTTTGTAGTACAAGGAATCTTCTTTGAGAAAATCAAAAAGTAAACCTTCAATTGAATTTGCATCACTTGTAAAATTGTCATCTATCGAAATTAAAAGCTCCTTAAATTCATTTAAATCAGGTTCATTGCTAATCATGTTTTTTATTTCCTCATAAATCTTTGTTGGATATTGCCTTGCATTTGAGCTGTCGAATTTTTGATATCTAGTTGCCGTTATTATATCATCTATGTCAAAACTATTCCCATTACATAGATTTGAAGCAAACTCAGTCACTTCTTTCTTCTTTTCTTCTCCACCTAAAGTTGCACTGGTAAGTATATACTGTATACTCTTAGATGAATTAAGTAAATTCGTAAGCCTACGCAAAAGCATAGATACCTCAATCCCTGTAGCTCCAGTATATGTATGCGCCTCATCTAATACTATATACTTCCAATTGTTAGAATAATCTCCGCTAAAAAATACATTATCATCAGGTCTTAAAAGCAAATATTCAAGCATAGCATAGTTTGTAATCAAAATATGAGGCGGATTATCTTTCATTTGCTCTCTCGATATCAATTCATTTTTAATTGGCTCTTTTTCATTGGTATCGCGGTATTTTTTTATAGCTTCTCTATATGATTTCTTTGTTTCTCCTGTATATGCACCAAATGTAATGTCTTCATAATCTTTCAGTAATTCTCTCATTCTTTTTATTTGATCGTTAACAAGCGCATTCATAGGGTAAATTAATAGCGCTCTAACGCCTGAGGTTAGGGTACCATTCTCTTTTTCTTCCATTAAGCAATTAAAAATTGGCAGTAGAAAAGTTTCTGTTTTCCCAGATCCAGTCCCAGTAGTCACAACAACATTTTTCCCTTTCACAATCTTTCTTATCGCTTTTTCTTGGTGTATATAGAGTTTTCTATCGAGCATGCTTTCATTATTGACAAATAATCTCGAAAATTCGCCACTCAATATTCCTTCTGATACTAAATCTCTAATACTATTTCCAACTTCAAATGAATCCGTGAAATCAAGAAAAGGCCCTTTTGCATATTCATCTTTTTTCTTTAATTCATTCAAAAACATATTCATATAGTCTTTATCTTTTATATAAAAAGTAGTAGCTAAATACCTAAGATATTTATCAACAATATTTTTAGATGCACTAATAGGTTCTATACTCAATTATTTTCACTCCCGCAAAATTTTAATTTTATTTTATCAATTAGAACATACCTATTAAAATCATTAACATCAGAATCTTTAGATATAAATTTATTCCGTTTATCATATATCAAGCCGTCTTTATCTTTATCCTGCAAATAAGCTAAGCTTTCATCGGTGGAAATGGATTCACATAAAACAAACGTTATTGGGTTAAAGCTATATGGGCAAAAAATTGTCTTATCAGT
>JAWRJF010000052.1:0-32843 GCA_040307645.1 Anaerovoracaceae bacterium
CTTGGTACAGGAAGTGGAATTCCCCTTCATAGTAATAATTACAATTTTGACGAAAAAGTTCTGCTAGATGGCATAAAACTTTTCGAATCACTATCACTTAAATAAAATAAAGAGTTGAGAACTTTCAATCTGTCTCAACTCTTTATTTCTTTACCTTAATTATTCAAATTCAATACAACCAGTCTTGTCATCCATGGACTTTACAATTGCTAAAGACTCCAGTTGATAACCCATGTCTCTTATTATCTTGCCTCCCTGTTGAAAACCTTTTTCAACAGCAATGCCAATACCTGCGACTCTAGCCCCTGCAGCTTCAACTATTTGGATAAGCCCTCTTAAAGCACAGCCATTTGCTAGGAAATCATCAATTATTAAAACTTCATCTTCATAGGATAAAAATTTTTTTGATACAATTACTTTGTTTATAGTCTTATGAGTAAATGATTCCACTTCAGATGCATATACCTCACCATCAATATTGATGCTCTTTGATTTTTTCGCGAAGACAACCGGTACATTAAAATGTTGAGCTACTATGCAAGCAATTCCTATTCCTGAAGCCTCTATAGTGAGTATTTTATTAATTTTCTTGCTTGCGAAACGCTTTTTAAATTCTTCACCCATTTCATTAAAAAGATCAATGTCCATTTGGTGATTAATAAAACTATCAACTTTAAGTACATTTCCTGGTCTAACTATTCCATCCTCAATAATTCTTTTTTCTAAAAAGTTCATAAATATTCTCCATTTTTTTTAATAAATCGTTATATATTATAATATCACTTTTTTTAATATATTTCACTATCTTTATCCACATTACTGAATCCCCTATTTTTAGAGGGTTAGACAAGTTATGCACATATTTTTTTGCATTGTATACAATTTTATCCTAGTATGTATGTGGATAATTAAAATCCATATAACCCTTGCAATTACTTATTGATATGGTTAATATAATTTGTCAAGGGGTGAGTTATCCACATATTTTTTGCTTTATCCACTTAATATCTAAATAAAGAAAACTTTATTATTAATCAGTTAATTGATAATAAAAACTATTATTAATCATAGATGGAAAATACTTAAATATAATGTAAAGTATTTACATCGCATTTTCTATTTTCAGATTTTTTCGACATTTTTCTTCATGATTGTCCACAACTCAACATCCTTTAAATTTTAAGGCTTACACAAGTTATGCACAACTTTTTCAAGATTGTATACAATTTTATCCTAGTATGCTTGTGGATAACTTAAATCTATGTATACCTTGCAATTACACATTGATAGGCCTTTATTTTTTTGTCAAGGGGTGAGTTATCCACATATTTTTTGCTTATAGCAAATAATATAACAAATATTTTTCAAATCTTACAATATCAGACCGAAATTAAAATAAAATGGCCTGAATCTATTGACATTTTTTAAAAAAGTAATAAACTGTTTATATGATTAGCACTCGATAAATTAGAGTGCTAACAGATTGATAGTCTAATATAATACATACATTATTTAGGGGGTAAATTATGGCAAAAAAACAATTTAAAGCTGAATCTAAAAAACTTTTAGACTTAATGATTAACTCTATTTACACACACAAGGAAATATTTCTTCGAGAACTTATTTCTAATGCTAGTGATGCACTTGACAAACTTTATTACCAAAGTCTAGAATCTAAAGAATCTGGTATAAAGCGTTCAGATTTCCTTATCAATATCGATATTAATAAGGATAATAGGACTTTGACACTTACAGATAATGGAATTGGTATGACAAAAGAAGAGCTTGAAAATAATCTTGGTACAATCGCAAAAAGTGGTAGTCTTGCTTTCAAACAATCTAAAGGAGATAACGATAAAAAAAATAAAGACATAGATATTATCGGACAATTCGGTGTTGGTTTCTACTCTGCATTTATGGTTGCTGATAAAGTAACAGTAACAAGTAAGGCTTATGGCAGTACTGAAAGTTACAGATGGGAATCTACTGGTGCTGATGGCTATACTATTACTGAAAGTGAAAAAGACTCCTTTGGTACAGAAATAATTCTTCATATAAAAGAAGATACAGATGAAGAAAATTATTCAAAGTATCTTGAAGAATACACTATTAAAGGACTAATCAAAAAATACTCTGATTACATAAGATATCCAATAAAAATGATGGTTGAAAAACATAGACCTATAGAAAATAATAATAGTGATGAAGAAAATAAAGAACCATCATATGAAACGTATAAAGAACTAGAAACATTAAATTCTATGGAACCAATCTGGAAAAAGCAAAAAAGTAAAGTGAAACCAGAGGAATATAATGAGTATTATAAGAGCAAATTTGGGGATTTCTTAGACCCATCAAAGGTCATAAGGACTAGCGTCGAAGGTGTTTCTAGCTATACTGCCCTGCTTTTTATACCAGGACATGCTCCATATGATTATTATACTAAAACATATGAAAAAGGCCTTCAACTATATTCTAGTGGTGTAATGATTATGGAAAAATGCCAGGATCTTCTACCTGACCATTTTAACTTTGTTAAAGGACTTGTAGACTCCCAAGATCTATCATTAAATATCTCAAGAGAATTATTACAGCATGATAGACAGTTAAAGAATATTGCTAAAAACTTAGAGAAAAAAATCCACAAGGAACTGTTAGAATTCCTAAAAAATGACAGGGAAAAATACGAAGAGTTCTTTAATAATTTTGGAAAAAATTTAAAATTCGGCATATATGAAAACTTTGGAATGCACAGAGACGTTTTACAAGACCTTATTTTGTTCTACTCATCCATAGAAAAGAAAATGATCTCTCTAGACGAATATATAGCAAAGATGGGAGAAGAACAGAAATTCATATATTATGCATCAGGGGAATCAGTAGAAAAAATTGATATGCTTCCACAAACAGAAATAATAAAAGATAAAGGTTACGAAATCCTATATTTGACAGATGATATAGATGAATTTGTCCTTCAAGTACTTCATAGCTATAAAGAAAAGGAGTTCAAATCAGTATCAGCCGAAGATATAGAACTTGAAGAAACAAAAGAACAGCAAGAAGAAATTAAAAAGCAACAAGAAGATAATAAAGATCTACTGGATTTCATAAAAGAAAGTTTAGGAAATAAAGTCACAGAGGTAAAACTTTCTCCAAGACTAAAGAGTAATGCTGTTTGCCTAACTGCTAAAGGTGATCTTTCTCTTGAAATGGAAAAGGTGTTAAACGCAATGCCTGTTAACGAAGGTATTAAGGCGGAAAAAATCTTAGAACTAAATCCTAACCACAAGGTAATGGAAGTTTTAAAACAATCATATCTAGAAGATAAAGAGATGGTAAAAACATATGCAAGCCTATTATATAATCAAGCTTTGTTAATATCTGGTCTTACAATAGATGACCCTATTGCATTTGGGGCAGATATCTGCAAATTGATTACAAAATAAATCCCAGAAAAATTTAGAAATAGTCTCTTAATAAAAAAAGGGGTAGAACCTAGATTCTACTCCCTTTTTAATTGAAAATTTCTAAGTGTTATGCCTCTTTTAAAAATGCTACATAACTTTTTTTGGCCTCGTAAATATCAGCCTTACTTGCGACTTCATATGGTGCGTGCATATTTAAAATGGCAACCCCACAATCCACGACTTCCATCCCGTAAAGAGACAATATATATGCAATTGTTCCACCACCACCAACATCTACTTTTCCAAGTTCTGCTGATTGGAATATTACATTATGTTTATGCATTATATTTCTAATTTGGCCAAGGTATTCAGCATTAGCATCATTTGAACCACTCTTTCCTCTAGCCCCTGTGAATTTACTAAATACAACACCCTTTCCCATTTGTGAAGAATTTTTCTTTTCAAAAGCACTAGCAAATGAAGGATCATAAGCTGCATTTACATCAGAAGAAAGCATTTTGCTTCTTGCAAGAGCTCTTCTTAAGGTAAGCTCAGAATATTGACCCATTGCATTAAGTATCTCAGCAACTGTATTCTCAAAGAACTTAGACTGCATTCCAGTAGCTCCTACACTACCTATCTCCTCTTTATCTACAAGAAGTGTACATGAAGTTTTTTGGGGATTTTCTACCTGAAGCATTGCAACAAGTGAAGTGTATGCACAAATCCTGTCATCCTGACCATAGGACATAATCATGCTCCTATCAATCCCTGCATCCTTGGCTTTACCTGCTGGTACCACTTCTAGTTCTGCAGACCAAAAATCATCTTCTTCAATATCATATTTTTCTTTAATTAATTTTAAAATATTAGCTTTTACTGCATCCTTTTCTTCATCCTTTAAAGGCTTACTCCCTACTATAATATCCAGTTGCTCACCTTCAATTACAACAGAAGCTTTCTTCTCTAATTGTTTACCGGAAAGATGTACCAATAGATCCGAAACAAATACTACAGGGTCATTTTCTTCTTCTCCTATTACAATATTAACAAGTTTACCATCTTTTTTCGCAACTACTCCATGAATTGCAAGAGGAATTGTAACCCACTGGTATTTTTTTATTCCACCATAATAATGTGTATCTAAAAAAGCTATATCCGTATCCTCATATAATGGGTTTTGTTTTATATCCATTCTTGGAGAATCAATATGTGCTCCAAGAATATTCATGCCCATTTCTATTGGTTCTTCTCCGATATTAAAAAGCGCAATTGCTTTCTTCATATATGAAGAATAAATTTTATCTCCTTTTTTTATCTTTCTTCCAGAGCTAATAATTTCATCTAAATCTATATAACCATGCTCTCTTGCCTGATTTATGATTTCTGAAACACATTCTCTCTCAGTTTTTCCTCTATTTAAAAATGTTTTATATCCACTACACAGTTCTTCTAACTGCTCTAAATCTTTTTCGTTATATGTATTCCATGCATTTATGTCTTTCACTTCTAGTTCTCCTTTTCATTTAGATATGCTAATATTTCCTCTGCATTTGTATCTGGCTTAACTTTAGGCATAGCTTTATCTATGATTCCATTTTCATCAATTATATAGGTGGATCTTACCACTCCCATTGATACTTTTCCATAAAGTTTCTTTTCCTTCCAAACATCATATGCTTCTATTACCTTATGTTCCGGGTCAGATAACAGAATGAAAGGTAAGTTATATTTTTCGGCAAATTTTTTATGAGAAGCAACGCTGTCTTTACTTATACCAATAACCACAACATCCTTTGTTTTAAACGCCTGGTATGCTCCTGCAAAAGCACATGCCTGCTTAGTACATCCCGGAGTATTATCTTTAGGATAAAAATATAATACAACCTTCTTTCCTCTAAAGTCTGATAGAGAAATCTGATCCCCTTCTTTATCCGAAAGAGTAAAATCTGGTGCTAAAGTTTTTTCTTCCAACATTGTCATATCTCCTTAAATATAATATATATACATTATACTACATTTTTTCTTTGGTTCCAATATGGTTATATTTTAGTAAGATAGGGTATTAATATAAAAAGGTACAACTTGTTTTTCAGGTTTTACCTAGTGCAACCTTTATTTTTGCACCAACCAATTTTTATACGTAGTAAGGAGGACAAGATGGATAAGACATCAAGAGAATATGAGATTTGTGCTTGTAAAAAAGTTACTCGCGGTCAGGTTGAGGACTTTCTAAGAGAAACAGGAATCGATAATCTTAAGGATCTATGCACTGAAGCCGATATTGGAAATGTCTGTGGTGGTTGTAGAGAAGATCTGGATAATTTAATTACAGAAATTCTTGAAGAAAACAAATAAATTGTTTAGGCCTAAATATTATTATAATATAAAAGTGCAGCATGACTTTTAAATGCTGCACTTTTATAATGAAGAAATATATTCTCTAATATCCTTTTCTAAATCCATAACCTCTTGTTCAAAAGCCTTTGAAGAAACTCTTAAAGCACCATGTCCCATAATTATTAACTGTTCAAGTCCATCAGATGTTACAACGCGAACTTTATGATTTCTTCCAATCTTGTGAGTAACCTTTTCTATGTACATATCGGCCGTTTCAGCCTCTTTTGTATAAACAACATTAATATTTCTTACCTGTTCTACACTTCCCTTATTACCTTTTACCTTATATGCATCAAATACAACTATAAGTTGGCACTGTTTTACGCCTTGATAATTGCATAGAATGTCGATAAGAGCATCTCTTGCTGCTCCAAAATCCACTATGGCCATTTCCTTTAATTCCTGCCAACTGTGTATCAAGTTATAACCATCAATTAATAAATACTCTGGTCCTTGAAAAGTAGGAGTGCTTTTAGGAGAATAAGAAAAACTATCTTCTTTCTTTGGTTTTACAATTTTGCTACCAATATTAGATCTTCGTTGTATTTTTCCATAAGTCTTCTCAAAGATTTCATTAAGCTCTGACTCGCTTATTTCTTTTAAATTCTGGGTTTTAATGCTATTATTTATATTGGAATCTAACTCTTCACAATCCTTAATAGAATCCATATAGCTTTCAAGATCCATATAATCTCTGACTTTATCCCACTTTACAATAAATCCACTACCGCCTTGGCAAAATACTGAATCACTAGTATTTTCTATATCAGACTCTGGATCATAACCTATTTTTTCTATTATGTCTTCGGCATTATGACAAGGATAATATCCATCTAATACACACGAAAGCCTTCCCTTTCCTTTAGTATAATTGTTAATAAGGTTTTGATATCCTCTCATTTCATACACAGGACATTTTCCATGAATAATTGACATGTCTCCGTCTGTTTCAGGAGGATCTATTGTGCCTGACATTCCTTGAATATCCGCCATGGCTCTTCCTACATTTTCACTTGGAACACAAAGAGAAAAATAATACCAAGGCTCTAATAAAACACTTTCAGCCGCCATAAGGCCTTGTCTTACTCCCCGATAAGTAGCCTGTCTGAAATCTCCGCCTTCTGTATGTTTCTTATGGGCCTTTCCAAGAACTAAAGAAATCTTCATATCAGTAATTGCAGATCCGGTTAAAACACCAACATGATTTTTTTCCTCAAGGTGAGAAATAATCAAGCGTTGCCAGTTTTTGTCTAAAATGTCTTCACTACAAAGGGTATCAAAAGTTAAACCGCTGCCCGGTTCCATAGGTTCCATAAGCAAATGTACCTCAGCATAATGCCTTAATGGTTCAAAATGTCCAATTCCCTCCACAACATTAGCAATGGTCTCTTTATATACTATATTACCCATCCCAAAATTTATATCAAGGTCAAATCGCTGTTTTATTAAGGTTTTTATTATGTCTAGCTGCATTTCGCCCATCAGCTTTACATGTATTTCTGAAAGGTGGTCATTCCAGCTTAGGTATAGCTTTGGCTCTTCTTCTTCTAATTGTTTTAGCTTCTTAAATACTGTATGCGGATCACTTCCAGAGGGTATTTCAACCTTATAAGTCAAAACCGGTTCTAGTAATTCTGATTCAGAATCAATTTCCATGCCAATTCCCTGCCCAGGATATGAATTTATTAAGCCTGTAGCAGCAACAATTTGCCCAGGAAATACCTGATCTGATGTGGAGTATTTTTGGCCAGAATAAATCCTTAGCTGATTAATCTTTTCACCATTTATTATATCTTTAACCTTAAGAATTCCACCCGTAACTTTCATAAAGGTAATTCTATTACCCTGACTGTCTCTCCCAATTTTAAAAACTTTTGCTCCAAATTCGTCGCTATAGTCATTTTCAAAAGTAAGATCCCTTAATGCTTGTACAAGCTGGTCAACACCTTCAAGTTTTAAAGCAGAACCAAAATAACAAGGGAAAATCTTTCTTTCAAAAATAGCTTTTTTCAAGGCTTTCTCATTAATATTCCCTGTTGTAATATACTCTTCTAATAGTTTTTCATCACATGTAGCAATACTCTCTTCATATATACCTTGATCCCTTTTATTAGAAAAATCAACAAAATTATCCTTAAAGATATTTTTTAATTCTTCAACAAGTTCAAATCTTTCCTTCCATACTAAATCCATTTTGTTTAAAAAGATAAATGTAGGTATATTGTGTTTTTCTAGAAGTCTCCATAATGTTTCAGTATGGCTTTGTACACCTTCACTGCCACTGACAACCAAAATGGCATAATCAAGAACCTGAAGGGTTCTCTCCATTTCAGCGGAAAAATCCACGTGACCAGGCGTGTCAAGTAATGTAATCTCCACATCTTGGGATAACTTTATTAAAGCTTGTTTTGAAAAAATTGTTATTCCCCTATTTCTTTCTATTGAGTCGTTGTCAAGAAAAGAGTCTCCATGGTCTACTCTACCTAGCTTCTTTATTTCACCAGCGCTATAAAGAAGTCCCTCAGAAAGAGTAGTTTTTCCTGAATCAACATGTGCTAAAATCCCTACTACTAATCTTTTCATTTATATTATCCTTTTTATCTAAGTCAACCAATACCGGCTTATTTCCTGTCATTCATCCATACATATTCTTTTTCTTCTGCTACAGCCTTATATGCAGGACGAATAATTTTATCAGTATTAATAAGTTCCTCCATACGGTGAGCGCTCCATCCTACAATTCTTGCCATTGCAAAAATAGGAGTAAATAGTTCTTTAGGAATACCCAGCATCGAATATGTTAAACCACTGTAAAAGTCAACGTTAGGGCTTACTCCTTTATATATTTTTCTCTTCTCTGAAATAATCTTAGGTGCAAGTCTTTCCACCTTTGAATAAAGTCTAAAGTCCTTTTCCCTACCTTCCTCCTTAGAGAGTTTTCCAACAAATTCTCTAAAGATTTCAGCCCTAGGGTCTGAAACTGAATAAATTGCATGTCCCATACCATATATAAGACCCTTTTTATCAAAGGCTTCTTTGCTTAATAACTTTGTCAAGTAATATGATATAGCATCCTCATCTTCAAGATCAGAAACATTTTGTTTAAGGTCATCCATCATTTCAACTACCTTTATGTTAGCACCACCATGTTTAGGTCCCTTTAGAGATGACAATGCAGCTGCCATAACAGAATAGGTATCGCTTCCAGACGACGATACAACATGAGTTGTAAAAGTAGAGTTATTTCCTCCACCATGCTCCATGTGTAAGATCAAAGCTAAGTCCAAAACATGAGCCTCTAGATCAGTATAATTCTTGTCTGGTCTTAACATACGCAAAATGTTTTGTGCACAACTTAACGACTCATCAGGTCTGTGTATATAAAGACTTTCATTGCGTTCGTAATGGTTATAACAATGATAACCATAAACTGCCAGCATTGGAAAGACACTTATTAACATCATACATTGACGCAATACGTTTTCAATAGAAATATCACCTGCTTTGTTATCGTAAGATGCAAGAGTCAAAATACTTCTGCTTAATGAGTTCATCATATCTTTACTAGGTGCCTTCATTATTACATCTCTAGTAAAATTAGTTGGCAAAATACGGCTATCTGACAAAACCTTCTTTATCTCCTCAAGCTGCTCTTTATTAGGCAGTTTTCCCATAAGCAAAAGATATGTTATCTCTTCATATCCGTAGCGCTTATCTTCAATAAAGCCCCTCACTATATCAAAGATATTATAACCCCTATAAAGAAGCTTTCCTTCACACGGCACCGATTTTCCATTTACGATTTTAGAACTGTCAATCTGAGAAATATTAGTCAATCCGCTTAATACACCTTTTCCCTGCTTGTCCCTTAAACCTCGCTTTACTCCATATTTTTCATACAATTCATATTCTATCTTACTGTTCTCTACTAATTGGTCACTATTCTTTTCCGCATATTTTTTTAAATTGTCCAGTTGTACATTCATACATAATCCCCTCCCTAACTTTAACTCTTTACTTAACTAATGATGTAATTATACCATATTGTGTGATATTATCACATACATGAATTTTACAATATGTTATTATGTTTTCCATATTGACTTTCGGAGGTATTTTAATGAGAAAAGCAAAAGTTAACAGATCCCATTGCGTTGCCTGTGGATGCTGTACTAAGGTTTGTCCTAAAAAAGCAATTAAAGTTCATAAAGGCTTATTTGCTAAAGTTAACGTTTCCAACTGTGTAGGCTGCGGTATATGTGTAAAAAATTGCCCGGCATCAATTATTATCTTGGAGGATTTAGACAATGAAAAAAATCAAGAAATGGTATGATTATCTTTGGATTCTATCCCCCATATATATAACTTTAGGTTTTTTTAATATTCTCTTTGCATGGCTAGGGATGATTGCCTTTCTACTTCCACTTTTAATCGCAGTTTTTGGAGGAGGAAAAGCTTATTGTAACATGTTTTGTGCACGAGGCCAGTTATTCCAACTATTAGGAGAAAAATTCAAACTTACAAGAAACAAACAATGCCCTAAGTGGCTTTACTCTAAATGGTTCAGATATGGGTTCTTAACCTTTTTTATGACAATGTTTATATTGATGGTATATAACACTTATCTAGTTTTTGGAGGAGTTTCTGATCTACGTCAAGTTGTTACACTGCTTTGGACCTTCAAACTTCCATGGCATTTTGCTTATACACTGCCTGCAACACCTTGGGTAGCACAGTATGCCTTTGGCTTTTATAGCGTAATGCTAACTTCAACCTGCTTAGGACTAATTACTATGATGTTATTTAAACCAAGAACATGGTGCGTATACTGCCCAATGGGTACAATGACTCAGGGAATCTGCCAATTAAAAAATATAGGAAAAAAGAATACTTCAATTGAATAATAATAGGGGAGCATCATGATGCTCCCCTATTATTATTCTTAATGTGCTAGTTCTAATACTTTTTCTTCGATTTTTTTGATTACCGAAATGAATTCCTCATCACTTTTTCCAGTGGGATCATCAATTCCCCAATCTTCCAGACGCTTGCAAGGTAAATAAGGACACTGCACGTTGCAACCCATAGTAATCACAATATCAACAGATGGTATATCCTTAATCAGTTTTGAATATTGTGTTTTTTCCATATCGATTCCATATAATTTTTTCATAAGTCTTACCGAATCTTTATTAATAAACGGCTTAGTTTCTATCCCTGCCGAATAAAAATCATACTTTTCTGATAATAGATATTTACCAAGGGCCTCGGCAATCTGACTACGACAGGAATTGTGTACACAAACAAATGCAACTTTTGGTTTATCCATTAAACTCCTCCATGATAATCTGAAATATAATTATCCACAATTAGATTTCAATATAAACATTAACCTCTGGCTTTTTCAATGATTTTAACCACTTCATCAGTCTTAAGTACCTTTCCATAAGCTACTACCTTACCGTCAATTACAAGAGCCGGCGTAGTCATTACCCCATAAGCTGCAATTTGAGTAAAATCTGTAACATGATCAATGACAGTCTCCATTCCAAGCAATTCTAATGCTTCTAACGTATTTTTTTCAAGCTGATTACATTTTGCACAACCAGAACCAAGAATTTTTACACTAGCTTTACTACACCCACAGCAACAACTCTCTTTCTTTTTTCCAAATAAACCCATGATTAATACCTCCATTAAAATAATTTATGTGTTTATATAAATAAATATTGAAATACATTAAATAGATATCCAACTATTATTATACCAATCGTACATATGGCAATAAATGTTCCAAGTAACTTTGGTTTTACAGCTTTTCTAAGCATAATTATTGACGGCAAAGACAAAGTTGTAACAGCCATCATAAAAGATAATACTGTACCAAGTTGTGCACCTTTTGAAAGTAAGGCTTCTGCAACTGGAATAGTACCAAAAATATCTGCATACATAGGAATACCTAACAATGTGGCTAAGACTACGCCAAAGGAATTGTCTGAACCAAGAACATTTTCAATCCATTCTTTTGGTATCCAGTTATGAATTACCGCCCCAATCCCAACACCTATTAAAATATACGGAAATACTTTCTTAAATGTTGACATTACTTGCTCTTTAGCAAAAATCAATCTATCTTTATATGTTATTTCATCTAACTCTATGTCAACTGATGTCCCATTACGAATAAAGTCCTCAACTTGATTTTCTAAATGAAGTTTTTCGATTATAGTTCCACCGGCAACTGCAACTATAAGACCAACAATCACATATACAATAGCAACCTTAAAGCCGAATATACTCATCAATAAAACCAGTGAACCTAAATCAACCATAGGAGATGAAATTAAAAACGAAAAAGTTACTCCAAGTTGTAGCCCTGCACTAGTAAACCCTATAAACAGCGGAATAGATGAGCAAGAACAAAATGGGGTTACAGTTCCAAGTAAAGCACCAATGATATTTGCCCAAATCCCATGAAACTTACCCATTATTTTTTTACTTCTTTCCGGTGGAAAGTAACTTTGAATATACGAAATAATAAAAATTAAAAAACAAAGCAAAACAGTAATCTTTATAACATCATATAGAAAAAACTGAATACTTCCTCCCAAGCTTTTATCTATATTAATACCTAAAATAGATAGAAAATTGCCCATCAACTCATTTAACCATTTCATACCTAAAATCTGATCTTGAATAAAACTGCCAATTTCTTTTAATATGCCCATACAAAATCCTCCTTAATTACATTTATACATTTATATGTATCTATATATAAAACTGTTAAAAAGGCAACCCGTTGATTGCCTATAAAACAGCATATTATTTACAGCTACTACATTTCTTATATGATAAAACTTTTTCCTCGCTGAGTATATACCTAAAAACCATTTTTTTTAGTCTTTGGCCTCCATCAAAAGATAAAGAGTAATGCATCCATTTTCCTTCCTTACAACTATCTACAAGCCCACTATCACATAAAATTTTCATATGATGAGACAGTGTTGGTTGAGTAATATTTAATTCTTCTAAAATGACACAACCACATTTCTCTCCATCCTGTAATAGTTTGAGTATAGCTAAGCGATTTTCATCAGCTAAGGCTTTTATCATTTTTACATCATCTTTATAGCTCATATACCTCACCTCTATTGGATATTTCCTACTAATACAGAAGTAGAATAACATATACATTGATAAATGTCAATATATCTATATTTATTAAAAAAACTAGCATATGTTAAATCATTATGATATAATTCATGGACAATATGCTAATTTTACATTAAAAATCATTCAGGAGGTCTAATATATGTTAAAAGAATTTAAAGAGTTTGCATTAAAAGGAAATGTTTTAGATTTAGCAGTTGGTGTAATAATAGGTGGTGCATTTGGCAAAATTGTATCTTCATTGGTAAATGATATTCTAATGCCCCTAATCGGTGTACTCCTAGGAGGCGTTAATTTTACTGATTTAAAATATGTAATTACTCCAGCTAGTGAGAATGTTGCAGAGGTAGCTGTACTTTATGGTACATTTATACAATCCGTTGTGGATTTCTTAATTATATCATTCTCAATTTTCTTGTTTATCAAGCTAATTTCATCAATGAAAAAGAAAGAACCAGAAAAACCTGCACCATCACCGGTCCCAACAGATGAAGCTGTTCTTCTTGAGGAAATCAGGGACTTGCTTAAGTCTAAACAATAATAAATTTTATGTAAACCTAAATACACAAACAAAAAAACAAACTGGGCAACATGTTGCAAATCCGTTGCAGTATCATGTCCCAGTTTTTTATTTTACTTTTAATAGGTTCTATCTTCTGTTATTATCATATCAACTTTCACATCGTATTTATTTGTAGGTATTTCCCCATCTATTAATATTTGATTTTGAAAAGCCAATCCAATCTTCTTTGCATTTATAGCTTTAGATAAATATCTGTCGTAATATCCCTTCCCAAATCCAAGTCTGTTCTTATTCTCATCAAAACATACACCTGGAACGACAACTAAATCAACTTTCCTCGGTTCAACAAAAGTTTCTTCTGATGGACTTGGTTCAATAACCCCAAATTTGCTTTCATCAATAACTTCATCTATAGAACAAATAGAATAAAAATTTATAATTTCCTTATCCATTACTCTAGGCAGTATTACTTTTTTTCCTTCAATCAATGCTTGCTTCATAATCTCTAGTGTATTGACCTCAAAAGGGAAACTATAATATAAAGCTATAATATCTGAGTTTTTATAAGCCTCGGTATTAGTGAGTTTTTCCTTGATTATACCGGATTTTTCAAGTTTATTTTCTACATTATTTCTAATTACTTGATACTTTTGTCTCATATCATCTTTATTCACTTCATAGTCTCCTCTCACAAGTCTTAAATTTTCTCGCTATTACATTTACCCATCGTTGATCACTTCTGTCTTCCCTAACATCACCTGTAACAAAGATTTCAATTATCTCAAAACCCGACTCTTCGTTAATTATACTTTTTATTGTCTTTTCTGTATAATTACTAAAAAAACGTCCGTCCTTCTCATACTCAAAATCACCGTATTTAAAACATGTAAACAAAATGCCCTCTGACTTTAAGGCTCTGTTAACTTTAGTCAAAACATCTTTGATTTGGTCTTTTGATACATGAAGAAGAGAAGCACATGCCCACACACCATCAAAACGCTTAACATAATCAAGATTCTCAAACAGAAGACATCTAACCTCTATTCCGGTAAATTCCGATGCATAGCTGCAGAGTACTTGTGATCCATCAACAGCCATTACATCAAATCCTTTTCCAAGGAAATACTTTGTATCCCTACCAGCACCACATCCAAGATCTAAAATACTTTGTCCCTTCTGAAAATATTTTTCAAAATGACCATATAAGTTACTAACATCCGACTCTAATGTTCCTTCAACAAACTTCTCAGCATTTTTATCGTAGTATTCTAAAGTTTTTATTTTATAATCTGACATTTATATCCTCCACTGTCCAAATCCAAGATTTTTAGCTGACTCATAAGCCGGTTTTATCAGTTCTTCCAATTCACTTGCAAAAGTATGAATCGGTTGTCCCGGTCGATATAATTTATATCTTACATCTTGGCTATTAACGTGATCTTTCATGCATTTAGTTACTACACGATGCAAATCTTTCATATGATCATATTCTTCTACAAGTTTATATGCCTGGTATTCAACTTTGCAAAGCCTAGGAAAATAAATATTCCATTCTGGTAAGTTATTGTTCTTGCTACTGTTAATACCTTTTGTTGTAGGCACTAAGTTCCAAAGCTCATCATGAGCAACATATGACCAAGGCACAAAGTGGTCAATTGAAATATCATCAATTGTCATTATTTCCCCTGTATATATATTATTTACCGGTGCCGTATTTATAATAGCCTTCCAATATGCCTTGACAGCACTAAGGTTCCTCTCCCTTGGCGGATATATTTTGTTAGAAATTCCAGGAACGCTTGGGTTTCTTCTCTGCAGATAATTAATAAGATTGAAATCAACCCACCCATGCAAAATTCCCAGATTCTTTTTTATGTATTCAGCCCATAGTTCATTTATTATTATCCTGCGATTCAATCCTCGCTCTTGGCTTATATTATAGATCAGCCCTTCTTGTATATTGATATACTCGATAGTGGAATTACAGCTTGACCAAATACTACTTGAGATTTCTGGCATAAAGACTGATTGTAATCTGTAAGGTACGTTCTTTATCAAAGTTTTTTTCATATCTAACAAATCTTTATCTTTTGCATTCTCTATATACTCAAAGATGACATCTGGTTTCTCTGCAGGCTTAATTTTACTGATATCATGAATATGGTATATCAGCTTTTCTAAAGTGTCACTTGGGCCAAGGTTAAGTTTAAATTCAGTGACCATGTACCAAGCATCTTTTATCATTGTATTTATCAATTCATCATATGTAATTGTAAATTTACCTTCCCCAACTTTTTCCAAAATAGCTTTAAACCAGAAAATCTTGTAACTCTCACTCATATTATCGAAGATTTTAGAGAGGCTTTGGGTGTTCAGGTAAGGTGTTAATGGCAAGTTCATAAGTGCTCCTTCTCATGGCTACTTCAATATATTATAAAAAACTATATTCATAATTTATTTAATTATACAACATCATTACCTTCAGGTCTATACAATAGCATGGTTAATAGAATAATCAAACATAAGAACAAAAAACTGGGAGTTAAATTACTCCCAGAAAAGTTATTTTTTATTATAATTTACCTTCTTGCATAAACTGCGCGTTAGTTCCATTAATATCATAGAATTCTTTCGCTGCAGCATTACCGATTCTTTCAGGATATAACTTTATTTTTTCCAATGAATCATTTTCATTAATATTCAGCAAAACTCTATCTTTCATTATTATTTTACCGTTTACCACAGATAAATCCACTTCACAACCTCTTGCACTATACACTAAATTCGGCACTATATTTCTCATCGGATATGTAAACACTGGTTGCATTGATGGGTTGTTAAGATTTATAGAAATAAAGTCTGCCTTTTTGCCTATCTCTAAAGACCCTACATCATCTCCAAGCCCTATTGCACGTGCTCCTTCAATAGTTGCCATTCTAAGAGCTTTCCACGCTGGCATTACTTCAGGATTTCCAAATTTAATCTTATTGAAAAGACAAACATTTTTCATCTCATGTATTATATTATGGCAGTTATTACCTGGAGCCTGATCTGATCCTAATGCTACATTACCACCATATTCTTGGAAAATTACACTGGGACATACTACTCCATCAATTATTCCTATAGATGCCGGATTTACAATCATAGATGCACCGCTTTCAGCAATAATTTTGGTTTCTTCGTCATTACAGTCCGTTAGATGAACGGCTATCAACTCATTATCCAAGTATCCTATATCTTTTAGGAATTCTGTAGGCCTTTTACCATATCTCTTAACAATTTGATAAGTTTCTCTGTCCCCTTGCTGAACATGCATATGAATTTTTGTACCAAGTTCTTTAGCAACCTTTTTCACTCTCATTAGCATTTCTGGGCTAACAAAATCCGCACCCTGTGGACCAAAAAGTATCTTTATTCTTCCATCGCCCTTGTTATGCCATTTGTTATATAGTTCTATATTCCTTTTGAGTGATTCTTCTCCCTGTTCATCATCAAACTCGTAAAGTTCACCAGGTTTATACACCCTATACTTTGCTGCTCTTATATTTTGAGCAATATTCCCCCTGGCTCCTATCTTATCTATAAACTGACATACATAGTCCATGTCGGCTTCATAATCTCCCAAAGTAGTTGTTCCAGCTTTTATTGCTTCTATAATTGCAACCTCACTGCCTGCATTTTTTTCTTTTTGATTAATTACATTATCGAAAGGTTGTAATCCATACATCATCCAATTATTAGTATCTTGGGCTAATCCTCTCAACACATTACATGCTGTATGCATATGGCCATCAATAAAACCTGGTAAAATAACATGGTCTGTCATATTAAGAGTTTCTTCAGCAAAATACTCCATTTCTTTTGCTGATGAATCAATAAAATCAATTATTTTACCTCCATCAATAACCATTGAAACATTACTTTTATAACCAACACCTTCACCCTCCATTGTATAAAAATGTGGTGCTTTTACTATCATATCTACTTTTCTCATTATTTTCACCTCGATAATTATTAACTAGATTATTTTTTCATTTTTGTTTGATATTCTTGAAAAAATGAATAACGTACATGCTAGTACAATTGCTGTTACCGCTATGCTTAAGGTGTACATTTTAGTAAGACCTCCGAACAAGAAGCCTATAGCTGTTGATGCCCCAACGATTAACCCATAAGGAAGCTGAGTTTGAACATGAACTATATGATTACAAGATGCACCAGTCGATGATAATATTGTTGTATCTGATATTGGTGAACATTGATCTCCAAAAAGTCCTCCACCAATTACTGCACCAACTACATATGCATACGGTATATTAAAAGCTACTGCCATTGGGAAAGCAATAGGCATCATAATAGACCAAACGCCCCATGAAGAACCTGTTGCAAAGGAAATTGCAGCACCAAAGATAAATACAATCGCAGGAACTAAACCTGGTGTTAGATAATTTCCAACTATTCCTGATAAATATGCACCTACTTCCATTTGTCCTGTTATACTCCCAACAGACCATGCACAAATTAGAATAAAAGGTACGGAAATTAACTGCGCCATTCCATCTAGAAAATGGTTAAATGCTTGTGTGACTGAATATAGCTTAGTAGTTACTCCAACTATACCAGCTCCAATTCCGCCTCCGACGAATCCCATGCAAACAGCCATAGTAATATTACCGTTTAAAAATGCACCTTTAAAACCATTCTCTGCAATATTTCCTGTCCAGAATATTGTTGCAAATAATGATACAAACAGGCAGATCATTGGGATAGCAAAGTTTTTAGCTGTCAAGACATAATCGTCTGGTAATTCATTCTTTGTTTCAGGCACTAAAGGTTTAACACCATCAGCTAATAATTTGCCCTCTTTTCTAGCTCTCAATTCTTCTTTATGCATAGGACCAATATTTAACCCAAATATTGCTACAACCAATACAGTAATCATTGCAAACAAACCATACATGTTGTATGGCAACATATGTAACCATATACTCCAGCCATTACCTGAAACTTGTGCTGCCGCAAGCTGTGTTGTAATCAAACCAACAATAAAAGGTCCATAACTGGATATTGGAGAGAAGGATGCAAGGTTACACCCCATTGAGTCAAGTATATATGCTAGTTTTGCTCTTGAAACCTTAACCAAATCGGTTACAGGCCTCATTATTGTTCCAAGTATTAAACAAGGTTCAGTATATGAAAAAATAAATGCTGATAATGCCGTTACTATCTGCCCCTTCTTTGCATTGTCAATTTTCTTTGTTACCAAAGTGGCAAAAGCATTAGCCGAGCCAGTAACCTTCAGCATAGTGATTAGACCTCCTGAAAGTGTTACCAAAAGCAATAATGCCGCATTCCACTCACTTGCAATTGAAGGAATAAAATAATCTTTAAAAACTAAGACAAAACCGGAAACTGGATTATAACCATTGATCATGGTCGCACCAACCCAAACTGCAACGAATAAAGAAAGTACTGTTTGTTTTGTTATCAATGCCAATGTAACTGCTACAATCGGCGGTATTAGACATAAGACTCCAAACGTAGTATCCATAATATTTCTCCTTTTCATAATATTTGCAACATTATATCGCAAATATTATGCCATTATAAAAGTCTTATAAAATCAACACTTTAATAAAAATTCATATAAAGAAATAAAAATCCTTTTACATATAGTGTCAAAGGATTTTTACTTTTTACTTTTTTAGCCCGTATTTTAATAATTTGTAATTTAATGCTTGCTTAGAAATCTTTAAATATTTTGCGGCCTGAGTAATATTTTTAGTAGAATCAACAGCCATTATAATCATACGCTTTTCATATTCTTCTAGTTTTTCAAGTAAACTTAGATTATCATCTATTTCTAATAGATTACTATATTCATTTTCATAATGTCTAGTTAAATACTCTGGCAAATTTTCTTTGCAGATCATCTCAGAACCTATAACATTAAAAGCCCCTTCAATTACATTTTTTAATTCTCTAACATTACCGGGCCAATTATAGTCACAAAATAATTTCATTACTTCGTCTGAAACTCCCATGACATTTTTATTCATCACCTTATTATTCTGCATTACAAAGTAGTTTACCATAATAGATATATCTGCAACTCTTTCTCTTAAGGGAGGAATGCTAAGTAAAACTGTACTTAATCTATAAAATAAATCTTCTCTGATTATATTTTCTTTCATACATTTCATTGGATCTTGGTTTAAGGCACTTATAAGTTTAACATCGAAAGAAATTGATTCACAGCCTCCTATTCGCCTAACTTGTTTTTCTTCGATTGTTTTCAATATTTTAGCTTGCATTGCCATACTCATTGAATTAATTTCATCAAGAAAAACAGTCCCTCCGTTAGCCATTTCAAACAAACCTGCCTTAGTTTCTGCACCAGTAAATGCTCCTTTTTCTGTACCAAAAAGAGTACTCTCTAAAAGGGTCTCCGGAATAGCTGCACAGTTTTGAGAAATAAAAACCTTATCTGCCCTTGGACTAGATGTATGAATGCTCTGGGCAACCATTTCTTTTCCGGTTCCAGTTTCTCCATAAATCATTACCGAAGAGTCAGTATTTGCAATCATAGGAATAAGATTTTTAATTTCTTTCATTTTCTTCGATGTTGTTATTATATCTTCTAAATGAAACATTTTTTTATTATCTGATGATATGCTTGGTAAAACAATCTGGCGTCTTTCGATGTTAGTATCTTTCCCATCATCAATACTTCTAGAATAGTCTATTGCTCCTACAATTCTACCATCTTGCAAGATTGGTATAGTACTACAAATATTAGTAATAGTATCACCATGGGGAGAATATAGATGTTCAATATGATTATAAATTGGCTTTCCTGTTTTAAGTACAGTCATTATTGTACTATCTTCCTCTTTCATATCTGGATGTATTTCAAGAATTGTTCGGCCAATTATCTCGTCTCTTCGAAGATTGTATACATCAGTCCTAAAGTTTGCATAATACTTCAAGACACCTTTCTCATCTGTAATGAGTATTCCATCAAAATAGTTATAAATATTAAGTAGTTTTTCAATATTTATATTACCCATACCAGTCACCTCAAATATCTTATTATTTTCTTTCAGTCTATCATAACTGGTAGCCAGAAGCAAACATATTAGCAGGTATATATTGACCCATTCCAACCTCACCTACAAACTTACCATCCTCAACAGCAATTTTGCCACGAAGCAAAACAGTCTCAACCCTTCCTAATTGATCCCTTCCTTCATATACGTTATAATCTACACCATTTGGATTATCCTCAAGTTTAACTTTACCCACATATGAAGGGTCAAAAATCACTATATCAGCATCCGAACCAGGCTGTAATACTCCTTTTCTCGGATATAAACCATTTATTTTGGCAGGGTTAGTTGATACAATCTCAACAAACTTTTTACGAGAAATTTTATTATTCATTACTCCATAAGTCCATAACATATGAAATCTATCACCTACCCCTGGTGAACCATTAGGAATCACCGTAAAATTATCTCTTCCTACCTGCTTTAATTCCGCTATATCAATACCACAATGGTCTGATGACACAGCGGTAAGAAGACCGGTTCTTAAAGCTTCCCAAAGTGCATCACAATCCTCTTGATCTCTAAGTGCAGGTGAACAAACATATTTCGCAGCCTCATCAAAACAAGGATTATCTAATACCTCTTTTGTAACAGTTAAATAATGTGTACAAGTTTCACCTTCTACTCTAATCCCTTTACCTTTTGCTTCCAAAAGTTCAGAAAGAGCTTCTCTACACGTCATATGCGCAATATAAAGAGGTGTATCAGTCTTAGATGCTATATAGATTGCCCTTCTTACACCTTCTGCCTCAGTAAATGGTGGCCTTGAAACATAATGATATTTTGGCGTCAATTGCCCATTCTTTACACATTCATTTCTTAAAAAGTCTATTATCTCTCCATTTTCTGCATGGACAAATACAGTTACACCAACTTTTTTTGCTTTCTGCAATATTTTATAGAAAGAACCATCATCTACATGTAATGGAGAACCATTATACGCCATAAATATTTTGATACTAGAAATTCCTTTTTCCGGAAAGTCATCAATTTCATCAAAAATTGTATCCATCAAATATGTAACCATTCCATGGAGTGCAAAATCCACACAGGTTTTACCCTTAGCCCTTACATTGATACGATAATCTATAGACTCAATCAAACCCTTCCACGGATCTTGTGGTGCAAAGTCTATAATTGTTGTTGTTCCTCCTACAATTGCAGACCTTGTTGTTTCATATCCTGCAGTATCTTTATCTCCAACATTACACAAAGCTGAAAAATGAGTGTGTTGGTCTACGGCTCCAGGCATAATATATTTACCAGTTGCATCAATAATTCTATCAACTTTTTCAGTTTCAACCTGGCCCACAGTCATTATTTTATCATTTTCTATTAAAACATCACCTATGAATTCGCTTTCGGCAGATATTATCATACCATTTTTAATTAACGTTTTCATTTCATTATCCTTTCTATATCAACTAGAGATTCAAAACCTTTAATCTCCTTTTTTTCAGGGTATTTTAAGGTATTAAATTTACTAGTTTTCACACCAAGCCCTATTACAGCTTCCATTAATTTAACCGCAGGCACAACGCCATCTAAAACAGGTACTCCTAACTCTTCCTTTAAATTTTCTACAAAATCTACAAATCCAGCACATCCCAATAAAATACACTCAGCACCATCTTCTTTTATTGCAAGCTGGCTCTCTTTCTTTAAAGCAGCTAAGCCTTTTTCTTGGTTTTCATCAAATTCTAAAACTGATAAACCCGTTGTTCTTATAGATCTACAAAAGGTCTCGGCTCCATATGCCTTTACAACATCTTCAGTTACTTTCCTAGATCTATCTAGAACTGAAATTATAGAAAAATATGGTGCGATAAATTTTGCAATTGTAATTGCTGATTCCGCTATTCCTATTACTGGTTTTTCGGTAATCTCTCGTGCAGCTAAAATTCCAGGGTCACCGAAGCATGCTATAATATACCCATCAACATTCTCTTCTAAATCTCCTTTTATAATCTCTTGAAGAACTCCTGGTATTGCTAAGTATTCGTCCACATAACATTCAATACTTTCTGGTCCACAAATAGGATTTACAGCTATTATCTCAGTATTTTTATTACAAGCTTTTAATGCTACTTCTCTAATACTATCTGTCATGTATGCTGTAGTATTAGGATTGATAATCTTAATTTTCATTTTGTTCCTCCATATCAATTTTTTTGATCAAATGATAAAGAACATTTGTTCCATTTCGAATATCCTCTTGAGATGAGAATTCTTTTATACTGTGACTTATTCCACCTTTGCTAGGTATAAAAATCAATGCTGATGGAGTAATCATAGCCATATTTATTAAATCATGCCCCGCCCCACTAAATAATTGTTCATATGACAATTTAGCTTCATCTGAAACTTCCTTTATTCTTTCTATTATATATGAATCACACTTTGTTTCCGGCTGAGTGATAATATTTATCATTTTCAAGCCTTTACATTCCCATCTGTTTTTCAATTCCTCAATAATCGAATACATTGATTCTAAATTTGCATCTCTCATTTCAATTACAAATTCTGTTTTGCCAGGTATTACATTGACTGCACCTGGCATAACCTTCATTGTGCCGATGGTGCATACCATTGTATTATTAGCCGCCTCAACTTTAGCTATTAAATCATTGATTATTTTGCAAGTTTTTACTAAGGCATCGTCCCTCATATACATAGGCGTACTTCCGGCATGGTTAGATACACCTTCAACTGTGGCTTTATACCGTAAAATACCAACTATCCCTTGGACAACTCCAATTTTTTTACCTATTTTTTCAAGTATTCCGCCTTGTTCTATGTGTAATTCTATATAACTTTTATATTTTGAACTATCTCTTTGCGAATTTTCATAATCACTAATAGAAATATTATAGTGTGACATTTTTTTTACCATTTC
Source organism: Anaerovoracaceae bacterium (assembly GCA_040307645.1). Classification (GTDB taxonomy): domain Bacteria; phylum Bacillota; class Clostridia; order Peptostreptococcales; family Anaerovoracaceae; genus JAVXAG01. The sequence continues at coordinate 23,509 of JAWRJF010000052.1, forward strand.
TGCTTCTAAAACTGCTCCAACAAAAGCTTTGCTACCAAATGTTCCACCTATAACATTTCCTTCTTCTTCATTGAATGCAATTACTTCAATAGCATGTCTGTTAATGTACCCTTCTTTTTTTAAAGTTCTTACAACTTCTATAGCTGCTAACACACCTAGCGCCCCATCATATATTCCTCCCAATGGAACAGTATCTATGTGAGAGCCAATAGCAATTGTTTTGTAACCCGGTTGACCAGGTAAAAATCCAGAAAGATTTCCTACTCCATCAATGAAAGTCTCCATACCAGCCTCTTCCATTAATTTTTCAATAAAAGAACGACCTTGATAAAATTCATCGCTGTAAGCAGGTCTACTAGTTCCTTTGCCTTCATCAAAACCTATTGCCCCAAGAGATTCTAAGTTATTCATTAGACGATTAATATCAATTATCATCATCTACATCTCCTTTAAATATTCCTTAAGCAATTTCATTCCTTTTGATATCTCCTCCATAGAAGTCGCAAACGAAATTCTTATATATCCCTCTCCACCATCTCCAAAAGCAGTTCCGGGAACTACAACAACATGCTTTTTATTCAAAAGATCTTTAGCAAATTCCTCTGAAGACATTCCTGTTTCTCTTATAGAAACGAAAGCATAGAACGTTCCAGTAGTTTTATTATATTTAATTTTTGGCATTTCTTCTAAGCATGATGCTAAATAATCTCTTCGCTTTTTATAACTATCAATCATCATATTAAGATGCAGACGAGAACCCTTTAGTGCTTCTATTGCTGCATATTGGCTTGGCATAGCAACGCAAGCTGTAATATTCTCCTGTAGTTTTGTTATATTAGAAATTATTTGTGATGGGCCTGCAACATATCCAACTCTCCATCCTGTCATGGCAAAAGTTTTAGAAAAACTATCAACTACAAGAACTCTTTCCTTCATTCCAGGTAACGACGATATACTTGTAAATTTAGTGCCATCAAACAAAATATGTTTGTAAACTTCATCCGAAATAATGAGTAAATCCTTTTCTATAGCTATTTTAGAGATTTCAAGTAGTGTTGCTTCTGAAAGTACTGTTCCAGTCGGATTACTTGGAGAATTGATTATTATTGCTTTAGTTTTAAATGATATAGCTTCTCTTATTTTATTTATTTCCGGATTAAAGTTATTTTCTTCTAGTGCGACTACAGAAACAGCTTTACCACCACACATTGTGATTTGCGAAACGTAATTGGTCCAACATGGTTCGATTACAATGACCTCATCACCGGGATTTAAAATCACCTTCAATGCTTGATAAATCCCACACATTGCACCTGTTGTCACAGTTATTTCAGATGCAGCATCATATTCCATATGGATTTCTTCATATAAGTACTCAGAAATTGCTTTTCTTAGTTGAATCAAGCCTGCATTTTCAGAATACTTAGATTTCCCTTCCATTATAGCTTTACAACCTGCTAGGGCAACTTCCTTTGAAGCGGTAAAGTCAGGCTCACCAATTGTAAAACTTACAGCATCTTCATATTTTAATGCCATATTAAACATTTCCCTAATTTTAGATCCGATAATAGATTGTGTATTATCTGAAATATATCTCATCATAATGATTTCCTCTCTATTTTCCTTTTTTCTCTAATTTTCAGTAAGGTCATTAACATACCAAATACAAAAGATAACATTGCAGCAAATGCCACTTGTAAAGTATTGGGAAGTAGAAAGACCAAAGTATTAATTGGAATCCAAAAGAATGGTACTGTTTTAAAAAAAGTAAAATCTACGAATTCACTCCATTCTATTGAATTAACTGATTCAATCGCAGTCATCTTTCTTCCCTTTATATATTTTTCTTCGCCGTAACTGCTAAAAATTCTTATTGCTCCTGCATGAATAGGTGCAAAAAACAAATTCAAAAAACAACTTGTGAAAAATGCTTTTGCTAAATTATTTTCGTAAAACGGAAGGAAACAGTCTTCCATTGCGTTAAAAATACCGGTGGTGATTACCTTAAAACCAAGGGTTACCGCTAATCCACTTGTACCCCAGACCATAGCCTTATACAAGATATACTTATTAATTTGCCATACACCCTCGAGTATTCGAGTTGAAAGCAATTCGCCTACTGTTGCAAAAATCATAAACTGAAAAAAACCTGCAATATAAGGGAATTCTTTATTCCAATAATCAAACATTCCTATATATACAAGTAGTATTACGATGCAAAAAAAGATACAGTACAAGCACATAAAGCATATATCTTTTGTTTTCATCGCTGTACTCTTCCTGTACCATCACCAGCCATTAAAGTTCTTACCTCTTCAACTGAAACCCTATTAAAATCTCCTTCAATCGTATGTTTTAAACATGAGGCTGCAACAGCAAATTCTAGAGCATCTCCAGCATCCATATTATTTAACCCATAAATTAAACCTGCAGCAAAACTGTCTCCACCACCAACTCTATCTACAATATGTATATGATAACTCTTTGAAAAATAATATTTTTCACCATCATATAACATCGCTGCCCAATCATTATCATTTGCAGAAATACTAGTTCTCAATGTAATAGCTACGTATTTACATCCAAATCTAGTTTTAAGCTGACTTGCAACCTCCTTATAACCGTCATGACTTAATTTCCCAGATTCTACGTCAGTTGCAGCGGCTTTAATTCCAAACACTTTCTCAGCATCTTCTTCATTTGCGATACAGACATCTACATATTTAATTAATTCTCCCATAACCTTAGAAGCCTTTTCACTGGTCCACAGATTCTTTCTAAAGTTTAAATCACAACTTATTGTAAGACCTGCAATATGAGCAGCTTTTACTGCATCAAGACAAATCTCAGCCACATTATCACCAAGAGCAGGTGTAATACCTGTAAAATGAAACCATTCCGCATCTTTGAAGATTTCTCCCCAATTAAAATCATCTCTTTTTGCCATTGCTATAGATGAAAAAGCCCTATCATATATTACCTTTGATGGTCTCTGAGATGCTCCTTTTTCTAAATAGTAAATGCCTACTCTGCTACCATCTCTAACAATATAATCTGTATTTATTCCATGGTACCTTAGCTGATTAACTGCAGCTTGACCTATGGGGTTAGAAGGAAGCTTAGTAACAAAAGAAGTATTCATTCCAAAATTGCTTAAAGATACTGCTACGTTTGCTTCACCTCCACCAAAAGTTGCCTCAAATTCAGGCTCCTGCAAAAATCTCATATATCCTTTAGGTGCCAGCCTTAGCATAATTTCGCCAAAAGTCACTATTCTCTTCATCTCTATTTCTCCTTTCTGCTTTCATCTATTATTTTTCTTGCTTTAATGCATAATTTTGTTATTTCTTCAAAGTTTTCTTCCTTAAGCAATTTATCAGATACGACGAATGACCCACCGCATGCAATTACTTTTGGATTTTTTACATACTCAGCTAAGTTATCTATTGTTATTCCTCCTGTTGGTACAAATTCAACACTTGCAAATGGCCCCCCTAATGCTTTAATTGTCTTTATACCGCCAAACTGACCTGCAGGGAAAAATTTAACAACGTTAATTCCTAATTTAATTGCTTTCATTATTTCTGTAGGTGTAGCACAACCAGGCAATACTAAGATACCGTTATCAATCGACCATTTTACTACTTCCTCATCTAATCCGGGACTTACTAAAAATTTCGCACCTGCTTCCACTGCTTTTTGTGCCTGATCTAAAGTAATAACAGTCCCAGCACCGACAATCATATCAGGCTGATTAGATACCATTTTTCTTATAACTTCTTCCGCACCTTTTGCTCTAAAAGTTACCTCAGCAATGTCAACGCCACCTTTCATTAATGCTGTAGCTAATTTTTCACTGTTTTCAGTTTCAGCTAGTTTTATTACCGGCATTATTCCAGTTCTTTTGATTTTTTCAATATACATATAACTCACCTCTCTATCTAGAATATATCAATTAAAAAACCTTTATTAAATTCAACACTAGCTTAGATTTTATAACTCGTACTCTTATATTTTTTATACTTTTAGATAGCAAACTAATACTAAAGTATAGTTTTTACTCAAATGTAAATAAAAACAATTAAAAAAACGCTATAAATTTTAGGTTCCCAAAACTTATAACGTCTTTAAATCATCAATTATATATTTTTTCTATCTATATCTCATCAAAATTTATTTTATTCGTTGACAAGGGTAAACACTGTAGCAGCTGTACACGATTTTTAACATTCATTTTCATATACAAACTATGGAAATGCTTTTTTACTGTGTGTATACTAATATTCATTCTAGAAGCTATTTCATCATTGCTTAATCCTTTTACCGCATAATCCATTAGTTCAGCCTCCCTAGTAGTTAGGCCATATTCTTTACATAGTCTCTCCTTATACCCTTTTGCATAAAAATATCTAGTATCACCCTTTTTAGCCTCATAGTACAGTCTATAAGCAAAATGCTTCTGTAACTGATCCAAAATGAACAAATCCCGATCAGAAAAATCCGAATGCTCCTTTTCCTTAAAAAATGATATTATACCAACAACATCCTCCCTAAAGACAATATTCATGCTGGCTGTATACTTGAATCTATTCGGCGCATAAAATGCTTTATAAAAATCGTTATTTTGAAGAGTTTTCTCTGAAATTAAACTACTATCTCTATATGCTGCCGACTTACCACTTGCAATAATCCAATGCAAAGGATTATCTTTCATATATACATCATCATATTTTTTTATATACTTTTCTTCAATACCACTACCCACTGAATTATAAATTCTCATTCCATGGTCTCCAACAAGTGAAAACATGGCACCATCATAATCAATAAGTAATTTTATCCACTTTAATATTTTTACTCTCATATCATCTAAAGAGTAAATAAATGATATATTATAAGCAATCTCATTAAGTAACATCCATTCATTTTCTTCTAGGTATGCCATCTTTAATCTCCTTATATTAACCCATTATATAGTTTTTTTATAATACATATTTCACTTTATTGATTCATATAACAATTTAAATTCTTCATGGTTCTGGATAAAAACATCTACTAGTATTGGGTCAAAATGACTTCCTTTACTAGATATAATAATTTCTAAACTTTTGTCATGTGAAAAGGCTTCTTTGTAAACCCTTTTTGATCTAAGTGCATCATAGACATCTGAAAGAGCCATAATCCTTGCAGCAAGAGGAATTTCGTCTTCTGAAAGCCCATTGTTATAGCCACTGCCATTCCATTTTTCATGGTGATACAAAGTTATATCCATTCCCATTTTTAGAAAACTATTTTTATCATACTGGTGTGCAACTTTTGAAAGTGTATCATAACCGATGTTTACATGAGTTTTCATGATTTTGAACTCTTCGTCAGTAAGTTTACCAGGTTTTAGAAGGATTTTATCAGGGATACCAACCTTACCTATGTCATGAAGTGGGCCAGCCTTGTAAATTGTTTCAATAAAAACATCATCTATTTCTTCATCATAACCTGGAATCAATCTTACCTTTTCCGCAAGTAATTTACAAAAACTAGCCGTTCTCTCAATGTGTGCACCAGTATCATCATCTCTAGACTCTGATAATTTAATGAGCGCAAAGATGGTTGCCATTTGGGAAGATGTAATCTCTTCTACTTTTTCTTCAACAAGCTTTTCTAAGTGTTTATTATATTTTTCAAGCTGATCTTCAACTTTCTTCATTTCAGTAATATCTTGCATAGTTCCGTAAAAATGACTAACAAGACCGTTATCATCTTCTTTTGAACGAAACCTTAAAAGAACCCATTTTACAGCCCCGTTCTCCATCATTAAACGATATCTTGTTGACCATGGCTTGTTTATAGAGAACATTTCTTGATACATTTTTTTAACATTATCAACATCTTCCGGATGAATAAAAGAAAAAAACAAGTCAGAAGATGCTGGTTTTGAACTATTAATCTCTAGAATATCATACATGGATTTTGACCAAATTACACTTCCTGATTTCATATTAATATCCCAACGGCCAAGCTTTGCGATACCTTGTGCTTCTGCCAGCATTTCACGACTATTAAACAATTCAATATTTAGTTCTTCAATCTGTTTTGCTATCGAAGCATGGTCTAAAATCAATTTAGTTAACAATTCATTTTGGGTATTATAATCAATTTCCTTTGCAAAACTTTCTATAGCATATGCCTTTAGGTTTTCTGTTTCGTTAAAACTGCTTGATAAAACCTTCTGTAACTTTATTTTTTTATTATTCATTTTAGTCCTCCGAAAGGAAACAGTCAATGCCTACGTCTTTAACTGCATGTAGATGTCTGATAATAGCTTTTACATCCTCTTTATTAGATATAATACTGCCATGTTGTGGTGCAATTCTTTCAATCTCTAAACTATCTATTGTATTAAGTGAATAGATTAAAGCTCTGTTAGATGTCATAATTCTTCTATGAAAGTCTACTATCCCCTTTATAGGACATTTAAGTAAATTAATCTTACAAATGTTCAAATCTCTGCATTCCCTACATTCATCTTGTAAGTCTAACATTAGTGCCCACTGATTTTCAAAACTACCAAAAATATCACTAGAAAACAATGTTTTTGTTTTAGTATCATATGTAACAAAGCTGCCAGGAAGATGGCAATAAGGAGTTAGATAGAATTCCAGACGTCTACCTGTAGCAAAATCAAAATGGCAGTCTAAATCACGAAAATCCAACTTTTCAGTTTTCGCAGAGTAATAATGTATAAAAACGTTATTATCCTCATGGGAAATGATTTTAAGCTCTTTATTATTAATTATTGCCTCAAGTTGAGGCAGACTTCCACACAAATCTGGATCATAATGTTGATATATCAACCTCTTAATTTGTGAAGGTTCCAATCCCGTCCTAAGTATCTTTAGCATTACATTACTAAAATCATCACGGTTTCCACCGTCAATTAAAACAGCTTCATCCCCCTCTATAATTAGATATGGATTACAGTGAAGTCCTCTATTTTCGTCTGTATAACCAACCCAATATATACCATCTGCAATTTTAACCGGATCTTTTTCATAATCTCTTGCTTCACTTCTCAAGGTTATTCCCTCCATATTGTTTCTTTTAATCAATATACCATATTTTTAAGTGTTTTTGTTATAAACTTTCCTAAACTCTTTTCTGCAAGTTCAAAGGAGATTTTTCTAATACGCAGTCCACTACATATTTTTTATATAATTCTAAATAACAAAAACCTCCATAAGCGTCAAATGCTGACACATATTCAAAAATAAAAGTCGCGATTGATGGTGCACTATAGTGCACTATCGTACGCGAATTTTTTTCGTGCATTTATTCGGATATTATCTTGCCCTGCATTCTTCTGGAATTTCATCTGACCAGGGCATAAGCTTTTCAATATCGTAGTTGTTATCTTGAGACATACGATCAAGAATATATTCCAGATACATGAATATATTTAAGTTATTTTCTTTAGCGGTTTCAACTAGACTAAATGTAATTGCAGAAGCATCTGCGCCTGATGGTTTGTTACAAAAAAGAAAGTTTTTTCTAGCAATTACGAATGTCTTAATGCTTATCTCACTCTTGTTATTACTACATTCAAGTCTTCCGTCTAATACAAAGTTTCTAAGTGGAATTTCTTGATTAACGCTGTATATGATAGCATCTCTGAATTTAGACTTTATTAACATATTAGTATCGAAGCTTTTAACCCACGCAAAATACTCCTCTAGTAGTGGCAACATCTTCTGTTGACGAACAAGCTGTCTCTCTTTGGGGCTTAATTTAGATATCTCATTTTCTATATTAAATATTCTATCGCAATATGCGATGCCTTTAGAAGTGTTGGTATTTGAGTTCTTTTGTTCTGCGACTGGTAACGCTTTTAAGGCATCACAGTATTTACGCCGAGCATGAGCAAAGCATCCAACTGGCAATGCAGGATTTAGTTCTCTATTAGTCACACTGCCATATCCAGCGTAACCATCTGTTTGCAAGTAGCCATTAAAGTCCTTTAATGTTTGGCCTGGTACTATTCCTGCTCTAGTATCCGCATATTTATATATTACTATAGGCTTACTTTCTCTATTAGTTCTAAATAGCCACATGTAACTTTTAGACTTGGCTTCCTTGCCAGGCTCGTTTAAGACTTCAAGTTCAGTTTCATCTGCCTGGATAATATCTTCCTCAAGCAATTTACAAAGCATCCGATTATATATTGATTTAAAGTATTTATTAGATGCATTTATTACCCAATTAGACATTGTCTGCCTGGTAAGTTTTAATCCATTTCTTTTAAGATCCTGCTCCTGTCTATATAGCGGAACACAATCTACATACTTTCTCTTTAATATATCTGCAACAATAGAGGGCGATGCAAGGCTTCCATGAAATAAGGGTAATGGCGCTCTAGCAGTATGCATTGGATTAGCATCACCTGTATCTTGACAATTTCTACAAGCATAAGCATGACTTATATACTCCTTGACATACACCTTTGCTGGAATTATTGCAAGCTCTTTACGAACTACCTTTTTCACATGATGAAGTGAATTGCCACACTCCGGACATGTTTTCTCTTCTTGGGTTAAATCAAATTCAAAGCGTTCTTTAGGAAGACCAGTAGTTAATGCATTTTTGCTACATTTCTTTTTCTTTCTAGGTGCAACAACATCAACCATAGCTGGTTCGTAAGCGTCACCAGCTTCATCACATATATGTTCTGCTTCATTAAAAATTGACATCTGGTCGAAGTCAACTAAGGCTTTCTCACTAGAAGCTCCAAATCTTGCAGCACGCTGTAGTCTAAACTGTTCCTCAAGCCAAGAAACCTTCATCTTCTCAGCTTCAAGTTGGGTTTGCAATTGTACGTAATTCAATTCTAATTCTTCTCTACTCATGGATGATAAGTCCATAGTTATTACTTGTTTTTCCATACATATATTATACCATTTTTCACACACAAAAACAACCCTAAACCTTGAAATTTCAAGAGTTTAAGGTTGTTTTATCTACATGGAGATATATCTTTTTTCTTTAAAAAAGTTTCCATTTCTAGTCCATAAATAAATCTTCGTAAATCTTGCTCTGAAATATCTATTTTACCATTTCTAGCATTTTCTGTCTCTGGTACTTTGAATTTATCTCTTTCCATTCTACTACAATATATTTATGGTTAATATCCCTTACATCCAGTAAGGAATTATCCATCTTGTTGCTTAAGCTGTTAGAATGTAAGAGCAATCGGTATAGCGGATTTCTCCTTGGGCTTTGCGCCCGTAAATAAGTCTGCTAACCAGCTCTTCATTCGCAGCATTCGTTTTATGCAGGTTGAGCCG
>JAWRJF010000053.1:0-14394 GCA_040307645.1 Anaerovoracaceae bacterium
CATAATGCATACCTCCGTTCTGTTGGGTTTAGTCACTATAATTGTAACTGAGATTGCACTTATGCTCAATTTTTTTATACTAAAAAATGCTGGTGAAGGTGAAAATTAATTTCACCACCCCAACATTTATTATAGAGCCTGTTTTTTTAAATCTATAAAAATCAGAAATTTCAGAGGAAAATGTAACAAAGTTACTTAAAAAGTATCCTTCATATGGTATAATGTGATAAACATATAAAGATGGAGGTTTCTAAAATGGGAAAATGGCGTTGTTCAGTATGTGGTTATGTTCATGAAGGTGAGATGAAAGAAGGGTTTAACTGCCCAGTTTGCAAACAACCGGCATCTGCCTTTGAAAAAATTGAAGAAGAGCCAAACAATAATGGAAATAAATATGCAGGAACAAAGACAGAAAAAAATCTGATGGAAGCATTTGCAGGAGAATCACAGGCTAGAAATAAATATACATATTTCGCAGCTATTGCACAAAACGAAGGTTTTAATCAGTTGGAAGAGATATTCTTAAAGACTGCAAGAAACGAACAAGAGCATGCAAGAATTTGGTTCCAGGAATTGGGACACCTTGGAAAAACAGATCAGAATTTACTAGCTGCAGCTGAAGGTGAGAATTACGAATGGACAGACATGTATGCAACTTTTGCAAAGGATGCAGATGAAGAAGGTTTCCCTGACTTGGCTGAGAAATTCAGAAAGGTAGCGAAAATTGAAAAAGCACATGAAGAGAGATATAGAGCACTTCTAAAGAATTTAGAGAAGCAGCAGGTGTTTGAAAAAGGCGAAGAAGCAATGTGGGAATGTAGAATATGCGGACATCTTGTTATCGGCAAAAAAGCACCTGAGGTGTGTCCAGTATGCAGCTACTCAAAAAGTTATTTTGAAATAAGAAAAGAAAATTACTAAAAATAAAATAATCACTGGTTGATGGTAATAATGCTATCCTTTAGATCGACTAAGATTCAATGCTATAGTCTTTTAGAGGATAGCATTTATTATTTTGATTTAGCATAAGATATATATGTCCGCCATATATTTAATAAATAGATATAGGCATAAGGCGGTGATAAAGTGTCTGCAAAAAATGAGTTCTTGTTTGATTTTGGAATTTCTATGCCAAGAATCTTAGTGGCAGCAAATACTGCGGTATTAGATAATGTGAAAAAAATAGTAATGATAAGTGATAATTCTATTGTTGTAGATAATGGAAAAGGCTATACAACTTTAAAAGGACGAAATTTTATAATTACTGAGATTTGCGACGGAAGGATGTTGGTGGAGGGTGAAATCCAGGGAATTGAGTTTTACAAATCATTATTTGAGAATAAAGATAGAGGGATATCGGATTGATAGGATTCTTACGAAAGCTATAGAAAAAAATATAGTGTTAAGGAATCTAAAACATCTAAGAGATACAGAAATAGAAGTTTTAGTAAGCAAGGAAGACTATAACAAGTTAAAAAAATTAACCAAGAATAACTATAAAATTACTATAATCGAAGAAAAAGGAGTAACACCAAGAGTAAGAAGTATATTGAAAAACAAAATGGCTATAGTAGGGATATGCATATTTATAGCTGTTATAGTTTTACAAAACATGTTCGTTACAGAAATAAATATAATTGGATATAAAAGTATACCTGAGGAGGATATACGTAAAGTTTTAAAGGAAGAGGGGCTATATGAGGGGTGTTATAAAAACTTTAATTGTGATAAACTAGAAAAAAAGCTCTTTGAGCGTTTTGACAATATTGTATGGGCCAAAGTTGCATATGAGGGTAGATATGTAGAAGTAGCAATTACGGAAAGCAAGAAAATAGAGAAAAAAGAAATAGATGAGGATATCCCATGTGACATTGTTGCAGATAGGAGTTGCTATATAAGCGAGATTTTTCCATATAAAGGAGTAGCAGTTGTCGAGCCTAATGATTATGTAAAAAAGGGTCAGGTTATTATTTCTGGTGTTGTTCCTATTGAGAGTACAGCCTATGGAACTGAGTTTGAAAAAATGAAGGAGTTCTTTGTTCATGCTCAAGGTATAGTAAAGGCAAAAATTCCATACTCTAAAACTTTTTCTATAGAGAAAACAAAGAAAATAAGGGAGAAAACAGGGAAAAAAACTTTTGGAGTTGTTATAGAGGCTTTTGGTAAAAACATAGACCTATCAAGGTTGGGTGGCATATTAGGGAACTACGAAAAAGCAAAAATAGAAGATAAAAAAATAATAGACATAAAAGTCCCATTTCCATTAAAAATAACTTTCAGGACAATAAATGAAATTACTGAGAAAAGCTTAGTAGTAAATAAAAAAGAAATTAATAAGCAGGCCAACAAACTTACCAGGCAATGGCTGGAAAAAAAATTGCCTGAAAATGCACAAATTTTAAATAAAAGTTTGAATTTTTCTATTGAAAAAAATATAATAGAAGTTAGAGTGGTAGTTGAGGTACTACAAGAAATCGGAGAAGAACAGGAGATTGTAATTGGAGAAGATAACCGAGGAATTGAGGAAGGTCAAGATTGAGGATGATATAGACAGAAGAGAATTGTTTGGAAATCTTGATGTTAATTTAAATATAATTCAAGAAAACACAGGTGTGGATATTTTTCAGAGAGAGGATGCCCTAATACTAAAGGGAGATAAATTAGACCTTACTGAGAGTATACTGACAGAACTTATGAGTATTTTAGAGGCTGGAGAGAAACTTGACACCCAGAAGGTAAATTATGTAATTGGCTTGAAGGAGCAGGGATTATCATATAAAGACAGTAACATAAATAAAGATATAATCTGCTTTACTCATAGGGGAAAACCATTAAAACCAAAGACAATAGGACAGAAAACCTATGTAAATGCCATTAGGAAGAAGGATATTGTTTTTGGAATAGGGCCTGCAGGCACAGGGAAGACTTATATTGCTGTTGCAATGGCTATCAATGCTTTTAAAAACAAACAAGTCCAAAAGATAATACTTGCAAGACCTGCGGTAGAGGCAGGTGAGAGACTAGGATTTTTGCCTGGAGATCTACAAGAAAAGGTTGACCCATATTTAAGGCCCCTTTATGATGCTCTTTATGATATACTTGGAAGAGATGCAGCTATGAGGCTTAAAGAGAAAGACATCATAGAAGTAGTTCCTCTGGCATATATGAGAGGAAGGACTTTGGATAATTCTTTTATAATTCTAGATGAGGCCCAAAATACTACTAGAGAACAGATGAAAATGTTTTTGACTAGAATGGGTTTTGGCTCTAAAGTAGTAGTCACTGGCGACGTTACCCAAATTGATTTGCCTAGAGGGAAAAAATCAGGACTTGTGGAAGCAACTCGAGTTTTAAAAAATGTTAAGGAAATAGATTTTTGTTATTTGCGGGATGTGGATGTAGTGAGACATGAGCTCGTAAAAGAGATTATCAATGCCTATGATGCATTCTATAAAAAATTCCCGGAAGAATTAGAAGAGTAGGAAGTGCAGAATGAATATTATTTTTGATGAAGGACAAGTTGTAGAAAATGATGTGCTGGAACTTATGACAAAGGCGGCAACCTATGCTATTGAATTTGAGAAAATTGATACAGAAAGAACAGAGATAAGTGTTTCTTTTGTGGAGGCAGAAGAAATAAAGGATTTGAACTGCCAATATAGAAATATTGACAAGGTTACGGATGTCCTTTCTTTTCCTCAGTTTGAAGATTTAAACGATCTACCTGAAGAGGGGGAGCTTTTTTTAGGCGATGTGGTAATTTGCAAAGAGAGAGCCGAGGAACAGGCCAAAGAGTTTGGGCATTCTTTTAAGAGAGAGATAATATATTTGTTTGTTCATAGTGTTTTGCATTTAGTAGGATATGATCATATGGATGAAGAAGATAAGACAGAGATGAGAAAGCAAGAAGAAATAATTATGTCTCATATTGGGTTAGAAAGGAAATGATATGATGGAGTATAAAGAACTTTATAAAAAAGCAGTGGAGGCTATGCCTAATGCTTATGCACCTTTTTCAAAATTCAAGGTAGGTGCAGCTTTATTAACGAAAACGGGAGAAGTGTTTACAGGAGTCAACGTAGAAAACTCTTCTTATGGTGGAACTATTTGTGCGGAAAGGACAGCTTTTGTAAAAGCTATATCAGAAGGTTTTAGAGAATTTGAAGCATTAGCTGTAGTTACGTCGGAGGGATTTGGATGGCCTTGTGGAATTTGCAGACAGTTTATGTTTGAGTTTTCACCAGAGCTTAAAGTAATAAGCGGTCCAGATGAGGATAACCTAAAAATATATCAGCTGAATGAGTTGTTACCGGAAGGATTTAAATTATGATGAAATCAGGTTTTATTGGTATTATTGGAAGACCAAATGTTGGTAAGTCAACTCTACTTAACTCAATTTTAGGTGAAAAAATTGCTATTACTACGGACAAGCCACAAACTACGAGAAACAGTATAAGAGGCATTTATACAGAGATGAATGATGATGGGCTTGCAGAATGTCAAATGGTTTTTATAGATACGCCTGGTATACATAAGGGCAGAAATAAACTAGGAAATGCTATGACAGAAATGGCTATTAACACTTTTAAAGAGGTTGAAGTTATTCTTTTCTTAGTAGATGGGAATATTAATAAAGGCCCTGGTGATAAGTATATACTTGATATGATTAAGGAATTAGATACTCCTAAAATATTAATTATTAATAAAATAGATAAAATGTTACCTGACGAGTTTAAAGAGATTTATGATGACTACCAATCTATGGGGGTATTTGATGAGATTTTTGGGACTTCTGCTATAAACGGAAAGAATGTGCCTGAACTTATTAATAGGATAAAAGACTTTTTAGAAGAAGGTCCTATGTACTTTCCGGAGGATATGATCACAGACCATCCTGAAAGATTTATTGTAAGCGAAATAATAAGGGAAAAGGTTTTGATGTATCTAGATGAAGAAATTCCTCATGGAGTAGCTGTAGAAATAGAAAGCTTTAAAGAAGAAACTAATATAACTAGAATTGGAGCAGTAATATATTGTGAAAGGAAATCTCACAAAGGAATTATTATAGGTAAACAAGGTAAAAAACTAAAAGGAATTGGAAAGACTGCAAGACTTGAAATGGAAGCTCTTCTTGGCACAAAGGTTTATCTTGAACTTTGGGTAAAGGTTAAAGAAAACTGGAGAGACAATGATTTTGCACTTTCTAATTTTGGTTATAAGGAATAGATATGTTTATTAGTACAGAAGGTATCATCTTAAAACAGGTAAAAGCAACATCAGGTATTAGGATGGTTCTTTTGTTTTCAAAAAAATATGGTAAAATCAGTGCGAGTACCACGGCTAATGAAAAGGGTAGAACTAAAACTGCCCTGGCTATGAGACCGTTTACTTATGGAAATTATGAGATTTTTAAGAATAGGTCATATTATAATATAAATAGTGCAGACGTAATAAAAAGCTATTACGGAATAGGAGAAGATATTGATAAATATATGTGCAGTTCTTATGTACTTGAATTAACGGATAAATTTCTTGTTGAAGAACAGCCAAATCCTAAGTTATTCAATCTTGTAATAGATTTTTTCGAAAGCATAGAAAGGAGAACGAAAAAACACGAAACTTTAGTATTGGCATATGAGATTAAAGCTTTGAAAATACTGGGCTTTTTACCCCAAGTTAATCAGTGCGCGTGTTGTGGTAAAGAGAGTATTGATAAATACTTTAGCATAACGGAAGGCGGAATGTTATGCAATGATTGCTATAACGATAATAATAATGATAGATTGATTTGTAACGTAGATTTTGGTATAGTAGATATAATAAAATATTTTAATGACAATCCCGTAAAAGCATTGGAAAAATTGGCTTTAGATGATGAGGTATGTAGGAAACTACAAAGAATAATAAAAAAATATATGGCTTATCATCTTGATATTAATAATTTGAAGAGCGAAAGTTTCTTTGAAGGGAAATTTTGAGGAGGTTAATTATGGAGATTACTTTAGAAAAAATTGAATTAGTCAAAGACAGAACGGGTGTGACTTATAAAGAAGCCAAAGAGGCTTTAGAAGAAGCTAATGGTAATGTTGTCGATGCAATAATTGCAATCGAAGAAGCTGTAGATTTAAAAGAAAACAAAACCATTGGCAAAAAAAGTGAAGAATTAATAGCTAAAATGAAAGAAATAGTTAAAAAAGGTAATATTTCTAAAATTGTGGTTACTAAAGACAATGAAACACTTATTAATATCCCGCTTAGTGTAGGGGTTCTTGGTACTTTTGTCGCTCCTTGGGGGATGATTGCAGGAGTTGTTGCAGCTTTTGGGTTTAAGTGTCAGATACACTTTTATAAAGACGATGGTTCAATAATCGATTTGACAGAAAAGGCTGAAGACATATACGAAGAGGCTAAAGATAAAGGTTTCGAAGTATATGATGATTTAAAAGAAAAAGCCCCTGGAGTTTATGATGACATAATGGAGAAGGGCACAAAAACATTCTACACAATAAAAGAAAAGTTTAAAGAAAAGAAAAAGGATGTAGAAGAAGAGATGGATTTTGGTCAGCATGAAGACGATTCTTGTAGTGAAGGATGCTGTTCAGATTGTGACTGTGGCCAATTCCAGGGTGAATCAGATAAAAAAGAAATATAAGAACTAAAAATATTAGAAATGGTAGGTTAAATCAAAGAATGAATAAAGAAGTGACTATGGAAAAAATTACAGCCCTTGCTAAGAATAGAGGTTTTGTTTACCCAGGATCAGATATTTATGGTGGTCTTGCCAACACATGGGATTACGGCCCTCTTGGCGTTGAATTTAAAAACAACGTAAAAAAAGCTTGGTGGAGGAAATTTGTACAGGAATCAAAATATAACGTTGGTCTAGATGCTGCTATTCTAATGAATCCGAAGACTTGGGTTGCATCAGGACACGTAGGAGGATTTGCTGATCCTCTAATTGACTGTAAGGGCTGTAAGGCAAGATTTAGAGCAGATAAACTTATTGAAGACTATATGGCAAAAAACGGCTTAGAAGTTGTTACTGTCGACGGATGGTCTAATGAAAAATTGGAAAACTATATTTCAGAGCAGGGAATAAAATGCCCTGAATGTGGAAAAAAAGATTTTACAGGTATAAGACAGTTCAACCTTATGTTTAAAACTTTCCAAGGAGTAACAGAGGACTCTAAATCAGAAATTTATTTAAGACCAGAGACTGCACAGGGTATTTTCGTTAACTTTAAAAATGTTCAGAGAACTTCAAGAAAGAAAATTCCTTTTGGTATTGCACAGATTGGTAAATCATTTAGAAACGAAATTACACCGGGAAACTTCACTTTTAGAACAAGAGAATTTGAACAGATGGAGTTAGAATTCTTCTGTAAACCTGGAACAGATTTGGAATGGTTTAAATATTGGAAACAATACTGTATTGACTTCTTAGATTCTTTGAATATGAATATGGAGAAAGTTAGAACTAGAGACCATGAGCAAGAAGAATTGTCTCATTATAGTAATGCAACCACTGACCTAGAATATTTATTCCCATTTGGATGGGGAGAACTATGGGGAATTGCAGATAGAACAGATTTTGACTTGAAACAGCATAGTGAACATTCTGGTCAGGAAATGAACTTTGTAGATCCTGAAACCAATGAAAAATATATTCCTTATTGCATTGAACCGTCTTTAGGTGCAGACAGAGTAGCTTTAGCGTTTTTAGTTGATGCATACCATGAAGAAGTTTTAACTGATGGAAATGGAAAAGAAGATACAAGAGTTGTTATGAAGTTCCACCCAGCACTGGCACCATTTAAAGCTGCGGTTCTTCCGTTGGCAAAAAAACTTGCTCCTGTAGCAGAACCTATTCACGAGGAGTTATCAAAATACTTTATGGTTGATTATGATGCATCAGGATCAATTGGTAAGAGATACAGAAGAGAAGATGAGATTGGTACACCATTTAGTATTTGTGTTGACTTCGATACAGAAACAGATGGTTGTGTAACTATAAGAGATAGAGATACTATGGAGCAAGTAAGAATACCTGTAGAAAAAGTAAAAGATTATATTGAATCAAGACTGGTATTTTAATTCAATATTGATCTAGGAGGACTAGACATATGAAAAAATTTGTTTATTCATTTAATGAAGGCTCTAAAGATATGAAAACGCTTTTGGGAGGAAAAGGAGCTAATCTGGCAGAGATGACCAGAATTGGCTTACCTGTTCCCTTCGGCTTCACTGTGACAACAGAAAGCTGCAACCGCTATTACGATGAGGGTATGAAAATAGGCGAAGATATTGTAGAAGAAATCTATGGTAAATTGGCTGATTTAGAAGAAGTATCTGGGAAAACCTTTGGAGATCCAAATAACCCGCTGCTAGTTTCGGTTAGATCAGGGTCTGTATTTTCTATGCCTGGAATGATGGATACAATTTTAAATTTAGGACTCAATGATGAAACTGTAGAAGGATTGTCAAAGCTTACCGAAAATCAAAGGTTTGCTTATGATAGCTATAGAAGATTTATTCAGATGTTCGGGGATGTTGTATTAGAAATTGACAAGGTAAAGTTTGATGAAATTTTCGATGGTCAGAAAGAAAAATGCAATGCAGAATTCGATGTTGATTTGACTCCCGAGGATTTAAAAGAAATAATTATAAAATATAAGGCTCTGATAAAGAGTGAAACAGGACAAGATTTCCCTCAGGATCCTAGAAGGCAGCTTATGGATGCCATAATGGCTGTTTTTAGATCTTGGAATAATGAGAGAGCTATTTTATATAGAAAACTAAATGATATCCCAGACAACCTGGGAACAGCAGTAAATGTCCAAGCTATGGTTTTTGGAAATATGGGAGACACTTCTGGTACAGGTGTAGCATTTACAAGAAGCCCAATTAACGGCGATAATAAGATATTTGGGGAATTTCTTGTCAATGCCCAAGGTGAAGATGTAGTCGCAGGGATTAGAACGCCACAGCCAATAGACAAAATGGCCAAGGCCTTTCCTGAAGTGTATAAAGAGTTTATCAGAATTGCAGACTTGTTAGAAAAGCATTACCATGATATGCAAGATATGGAGTTTACAATAGAAAAAAACAAACTATATATGCTTCAGACAAGGAATGGAAAGAGAACTGCGGCAGCTGCAGTTAAAATTGCTGTAGATATGGAAGAGGAAGGGTTAATCGATAAAAAAACTGCCGTAAGCAGAATAGAACCTTCCCAAATAGATCAACTTCTTCACCCTAAATTTGATGAAGAAGAAATAAAAGCTGCAAAGGTAATAGCACAGGGATTACCGGCATCGCCTGGTGCAGCTACAGGTAGAGTATACTTTACTGCACAAGAGGCGGTTAGGGCCTCAGAAAATGGTGAAAAGGTTGTTCTTGTAAGGCTTGAAACTTCACCAGAAGACTTAGCTGGAATGGTAGTAGCTGAAGGAATTCTTACGGCTAGAGGTGGTATGACTTCTCATGCAGCTGTTGTTGCACGTGGTATGGGGAAATGCTGTGTGGCAGGATGTTCTTCTGTCTCAATAGACGAGAGAAAAAAGATGCTTTCTATTGGTGAAATTAAATTCAAAGAAGGCGATTATATTTCTATAAATGGAACAGATGGTTCCGTATATGAAGGGCAGTTAAAAACTGTGAATATTCAAGTATCTGGTGCGTTTGGGACTATTTTATCGTGGGCGGATGAAATAAGAACTTTAAAAATTAGAACTAACGCAGATAATCCAAGAGATGCAAAGCAGGCAGCTGAATTTGGTGCAGAGGGAATTGGACTTTGTAGAACTGAGCATATGTTTTTTGAAGAAGAAAGAATTCCGGCTATTCGTAGGATGATAATGGCAAGTACCAAGGAAGAGCGTAAAAATGCCTTAGAGCTCTTATTGCCTTATCAGAAGTCTGATTTTAAGGGCATATACGAGGCTATGGGAGATATGCCGGTGACTATAAGATTGCTAGACCCTCCTTTACATGAGTTTTTACCGCATACAGACGAAGAAATTAAACAGTTATCTACCCAAATTAATATTCCTTATGAAAAGCTTGTTAAGAAAACTGAAGAACTTAAGGAATTAAATCCTATGCTTGGTCATAGAGGTTGTAGATTAGCAGTAACTTACCCTGAAATTGCGGCGATGCAAGTAGAAGCTATTATTTCTGCGGCTATAGAAGTTAAGGAAGAAAAAAATATTGATATTATTCCTGAGATAATGATACCTTTAATAAGTAGCGATTTGGAGCTGGCTTATGTAAAAAAAATAGTAGAAGAAACAGCGGATGCTTGCATAAAAAGTCATCAGTGTAATCTTGATTATATGATAGGAACTATGATTGAGATACCTAGAGCAGCCTTAACTGCTGATAAAATAGCAAAGGATGCTGAGTTCTTTTCGTTCGGAACTAATGATCTCACACAGATGACATATGGATTTTCAAGAGATGATACAGGTGAAATAATTAAAGAGTATAGGAATAAGGGAATATTGACAAATGATCCATTCCAAACTCTTGATTTTGAGGGCGTGGGTAAATTGGTTGAAATCGCAGTAAAGCTTGGAAAACAAACAAGGCCTAATATAAAGCTAGGCATCTGCGGAGAACATGGTGGCGATCCTAAGACCATAGAATTCTGTCATAAGGTTGGACTCAATTATGTTTCATGCTCGCCTTTTAGAGTTCCTATTGCAAGATTAGCCGCTGCGCAGGCAGTAGTTAATGAAGATATTGATAAATAAAAAAATATGTATTAGAATTTTTTAGACAGTTGGCTGTCTCGCTATGGATAAATCATATCCTAGCGGGACAGTCTTTTTGCTTTTTTGATATTTAAAAATAGTAAATTTTATAGTATTTTCGGTTTTTTCTAAAGAAGTTTCGCAATGTATGATTATACATACTTTATGAATATGGGTAAGGTCAATATATTTTATAAACTGCCATAATAATATTACAAATATACCTATAAATTGGTATATAAATTGGATAACTAATGATATAAAATTATAAATGTGTAACAAATCAGAAAATTCAATATAGAATGGATATTGTTAAAATTTATCATTGACGTAAATGGGAGGAATTAAAATGGAGAAATTTGCTTATGAGAACTTGCCTCAATTTAGGATATTGACAGAGTCTCAAATTGAAGAAGTACACGAAAATGCAATAAAGGTTTTAGAAAATTTAGGAATTGTATTTGCATATGACGAGGCTCTAGAATTATTAGAAAATGCAGGTTGTCAAGTAGACAAAGAAACTCAAAAAGTGAAATTTCCAAGGAAACTAGTGGAAAAATGTATAGAGTCTGCACCGGGGACCTTTGATCTTTATGATAGAAATGGAGAGTTCTATTGTACATTTGGAGATGGGAAAACCAGATTTAATCCTGGTAGTAGTGCTGGAAACCTACTTGCTGGAGATGGAGAAACCGTTAGATTGTCTAATGTTGCAGATTTAAAGCTGTTAACTAAAGTAGCACAAGATTTACCGCAACTTGATTTTGTATCATCATCAATAGTATGTGAGGAAGCACCGGGTCAACTTGGGTCCCAGTATTTATATTATACCGAAATGCAGAACTCTATCAAACCTATTATTGGAGGTTCAACAGATGCAGAAGGCGTGCCTCGCACATTTGAACTACTTAAGGCAGTATTAGGGTCTGAAGAAAATGTTAGAACAAAACCATATACGATTTTTGATATTTGTGTAACATCACCGTTAAAATGGTCTTTAATCGGCGCAAGAAATATAATTGACTGTGTAAGACGGGATATACCAATAGAACTAATCTCAGCGCAAATAGCAGGAGCTACTGGTCCAATTACATTGGCAGGAGCCATTTTAGAGCATACAGTTGAGATACTGGCTGGTTTAGTTCTTGCTCAAGTAGTTAAACCTGGTCACCCAGTTGTATATGGAGGGGCACCTTGTATTTTTAATATGAAGACAATGTATACACCAATGGAAGCTATGGAATCCACTATGATTACAGCGGGGTATGCATTAATGGGAAAATACTATGGACTCCCTGTACATACATACGCAGCTATGTCAGATGCAAAAATAATTGATTATCAAGCAGGCAGTGAAACGGCTCGAAGTGGAGTAATGGCAATGTTAGCCGGTCTTGATAATGTTTCAGGAGCAGGCGGGTTAAACGTAATTGCAGAAATGAGTATTGAAAAAATGGTTATGGATGCAGATTTCATTGGTACGCTTAAACACCTACAAAAAGGTATTAGATTCAACGAGGAAACCTTAGCTACAGATTTGTTAATGAAAGTTGGATCTGGCGGGAGTTTCATGTCAGAAAAACACACTTTGAAAAACTATAAAAAAGAACAGTATTATGGCAATATTGTTATGAACTACCAAGAAAGAGCAGCTTGGAAAAAGGAAGGCGGCAAAACCATATTTGAAAAAGCAAAAGATTATATTGAGGAAGTTAAGACTAAGCCAGTACTTGGGTTAAATCAAGTACAATCACAGGCTCTTGATAAAGCTTTTATAGAGGTTTGCTTGGATTCTGGGTTAACCCTTGAGAAAGCAGAGGAATTAATGAAAATTTATAATGAGGCATAATTTTTTATAATGGTTATGGTTTCCTAAAGTCTGGCAGGGCAGATTTTATAAAAGGAAAACAAAATATGCAATATTTATTTTTATAAAAATGAAAGGAGAATGTATGGTGAAAAGCCCTGAAATTTCATTGTACAAGGAATAATAATGGGTAGAAAAGTTCCTATGTGGCAGGTATTGATTTGTGTTGTATTTACATTAACAGCAATCTGCTATTCAATTTTTTTCAGTTATGGTGAAGCACATATGCCAATGATATTAGCCGCTGCATTAGTAAGTATTGTAGGTGCGCTTAATGGTTGGAAATGGACAGTGATGGAGAAGGGCATGATTCAAGGAATTAGCCGTTCAATGCAGGCTTGTCTTATTTTGCTTACTGTAGGTATGCTTGTATCTACATGGAAAGCAGCAGGTATCATTCCATCGATGATTTATTATGGTCTAGATATCCTTAATCCTTCTATCTTCTTGGTTACAGCTTGTTTACTTTGTTCAATAGTTTCACTTTGTATTGGTTCATCTTATACAGTAGCAGGAACAATTGGCGTTGCACTTATTGGTATTTCAATTGGTTTAGGTGTAAGTCCAGCTATGACAGCCGGTGCAGTTGTTTCCGGTTCATACTTTGGGGATAAGATGTCACCATTATCTGACACAACAAACCTTGCCCCTGCAGTAGCAGGATCAAATGTGTTTGAACATATTAGACATATGGTTTATACCGTAACACCTTCATATATCATAGCAATTGTAGCCTTCTTTATTTTAGGAAGAGGGTTTGGTGGCAAATCTGTCTCTATGGAGTTGGCAGATACACTGCAAGCAGAAATTCAAAATGAATTTATTGTAAGTCCATTCTTACTTATACCGGTATTGTTCCTGCTAGCTGCAGTAATTCTTAAAATACCAGCACTGCCAGCAATGTTCGTAGGAGTGGTAATGGGTCTTCTATGTATGGGTTTTGTACAAAACATTCCATTTAAAGACTTTTTCAATATAATGCATTATGGATATGAATCCATTAGTACAGTACAATTGACAGATGACTATACTGTAGCTGATGTAGTTGGAGGCGGTGGATTTGATGCAATGCTTTGGACAGTATCTATTGTATTATGTTCAATGTCCTTCAGTGGAGTTTTAGAGGCAACTGGAATGTTAGGGCAGTTAGCTGAAGGCATTCTTAAAGTAGCTAAGACAAATGGACTATTAGTTATGACTACTGTATTATCATGTATTTTTATAAACTTAATTACAGCTGACCAGTATTTAGCTATTATTCTTCCAGGAAGAATGTATAAGACAGCATTTGAAGACAGAAAACTAAAGAATAAAAACTTATCAAGATGTCTTGAGGACTCAGCAACATTGACTTCGCCTCTTATTCCTTGGAATGTGTGTGGTGCAACAATGACCGGATTCTTAGGAGTGCCGACAATTCAATATGCACCTTATGCAGTTCTAAACTATGTTAATCCCATTGTTTCTATAATATACGGATTCGTTGGATTTACCATAGAGAAGATGAGCGATGAAGAATATGAAAAAGTATTAGAAATAAGAAGACAGGAAGAAGAAGCAACACTTAGAGATTTAGAGGCTTAATACTGATTGTATACTATTTATTTTATATTCTTTACAAACCTAGAAATAATTTTGGCTCTGTGTCAAATGTTGGGGTGACACACAATTTAATAAAAAAATTGACTTTCTGGACGCATTTTTATGCGTCCAGTTTTGCTATTTGATCTCAGTCAAATAAGTGATGTTAAATTTTATGGTTTATGATATTTT
>JAWRJF010000054.1:0-3940 GCA_040307645.1 Anaerovoracaceae bacterium
TGTATGGGCGTGTTTATCGTGGGTATAATTCGGCCCGCAATTTCAATAACAACAATAGTAACAATAGAAACAATAACGTTGGTTGGCGCCCCGCCTTGTAAGTATTTAGATTGATGCGACTACGGTTTCATCAACACGACCCTTAGTTCTTTAGGGAGTATCAGGACTTCAGGGGAGAATTAATCCTTCACTATGTGAATGGTGTAAACACATGAACAATGGCATTTTGCCAAGCTCTGAAAGGAGATGCCAAAATGTCGAATTCTTTATATGAAAAAGTAATAGACTATAACAACATAAAAGTAAGCTATAAAAAAACTCAACAAGCTCAGCGAAAGTATAGGAAGGAAGCCATAATATTTGATATGGCTAGAGAGAAGAACCTTGTTGCATTATGGAGAGAATTAAAGAATGAAACCTATACTCCTGGTGATTATATAGAATTTAAAGTATATGAGCCAAAAGAAAGGCTTATCCATGCACCACGAATTAGAGATAAAGTGGTGCAATTTGTTGTACACATGGTTCTACAAGATGTTTATTATAATAAATTTATAGATTCTTCCTATGCTTGTTTAGTAGGAAGGGGAACTCATAAAGCAGTTGATAAGGTTCAACATAATATGAGGTATTGCAAGTGGAAATATGGTGATGCCTGGATACTTAAAATGGATGTATCAAAATTCTTTTATTCTATTAATAGGGATATTTTAAAACAGATCCTAAGGAAGAAAATAAATGATGAGAAATTTCTTAGATTATTAGATATGATTATTGATAGTTCTCCTGAAGGTGAAAAAGGAATACCATTGGGGAATGTAACTAGTCAAGATTTTGCTAATATATATTTAAATGAATTAGATCAGTATGCTAAAAGATTTCTTGGGCTTAAATATTATGTAAGGTATATGGATGATATAACAGCTTTTCTTAACGAAAGGCTAGATTTGCAAACAAATGAGAAAACAAAGATATTCCCTGTTGACCAAGGTGTAAATGCCTATGGATTTAAAATTTATACTACTCATAGATTAGTAAGGGATAGTTCAAAGGCTGCTATGAAAAGGCGTATAAAAGCAATGGATAAAAAGGTAAAAGAAGGAGAACTTGAAAAAAAGTATGTTCAACAATGTGTAAATAGCTGGTTAGGACATGCAAGACATTCTAATAGTTATAATTTAAGTAAAAAAATATTTGATAAGTATAAGTATATAGAAATTGAAAAAGAAAATTTTAAATTTGGACAGAAAAACACTCAAAAATAATTTGGGTGTTTTTTTATTATCTTAAAAGGAGTTGATTATATGGCAGAATTTTTAGGTGTAGTACAGTTAGGTACCTTTTATAAAGATGGAGTTGCATTGCTATTACCAACTAAGCCATGGCGCTCGGGAAATTATCCTGGTTCATTATCAGAAAGAGGCAATGGAAATATTCCTCAATATAATGAATTACAAGATATAAGTAAATGGGTTATAGGGAATACATCTTCAGATAATAGTAAGAAATTAAAATGGATAAAGATTAAAGATGGCAACAAGATATTATTAATTGCAGATAGGGTTATTTTAAATACCATATCATGGGATGATTTAAATGGTGCAGGCTATATAAATGGTAAAAAGATAACTATAGATGGCCAAGAATATCTATGTAGAGTATTAACTGGTGGTAGCAATCGTAGGATAAGTGGTGATAGCTATTCTGGGGGTACTCCTACCAACAATGAGTGGGATAGATTTATTACAAATGAGGATAACATAGCAGGTTTACCCAAACCTACCTCCGCTGATTTAGACTCAACCCTTGATTATGGGGATCTAGATAGGGAACATAATCAGCTATGGAATTGGTGGGGGAACTATAGTTGGTGTAAAGAGATATATTCAGAAAATTCAAACTATCGTGTTTCTCGTGGGTATAATTCGGCCCGCTTTTTCGGTAACTACATTAGTGGCACTAGCACCTATACCGTTGGTTGGCGCCCCGTCCTTGAAGTTCTGAACACTGCCCCTCTGATATCTGACAAGGACAGAAATTTAGGAAATAAAAATGTACCTTTTGATATCACATACCAAGTTAGTGATCCTGAAGGGGACAATGTTAGTATTACAGAAAAATTAAATAATACCACAATAAGAACTCTTGCAAATGCTCCACAAAATAGTAACTTGAATTTAGTAATAAGCCCAGAAAGGTGGATAAGTTTAGCAATTAATACTGAACATACAATTTCAATCATTGCTACTGATTCAAAAGGAGCAAGTTCAACTAGAACAATTAAATTTACTAAAGTTAATGCTCCACCACAAATTAGTGGCCAAGATGTATTCCTTGGAGATAAAAATACTCCTTTTAGTTATGTTTATCAAGTTAGTGATCCTGATAAGGATCCAGTAACAGTTATAGAAAGATTGAACGGTACTGCAATAAATACTAGAAATAATGTAGCACAAGATAGTGATTTATCCATAAACATTTATAAGGAAAAATTATATAGTTTAGCAATAGATACCATCCATACGATTAGTATTGAAGCAAGTGATGATAAAGGGAATGTAAGCTATAGAAACCTAACATTCAGAAGGGTTAACTCAGCTGCAGTGATAACTACTGATACACCTACTGATTTAGGTTCAATTAATTCTCCCCCAAATATACTATACCAGGTAAGTGATCCTGAAGGAGATATAGTAAATGTAATTGAGTATTTGGATGGTAAAGTAATTAGGGAAATACCTAATGCTGAAACAAACAAAGATATTAGTGTTGTTTTCAACTGGGAACAATGGGTATCCCTTGGCATTGGGAAACATACTATCAAAGTAAAAGCTACTGATGCACATGGAGCATATAGTGAGAGGGTATTTACATTTACAAGGTATGAAGACACCATTAAAATGAGCATTAAAAATCCTATAGAAACTGAGGTAAAACTTAATAAATTGGTTCCTGTAATAAATTATGTAGCTCCAATAGGGTTTAAGTTCATAAAAATAGAAGCTTGCAATAATGCTTTTGATGAAAATCCAACTTGGGAAGATGTTACTGAAGAAGCTATAGCTATGAAAGATTATGCATTTGCAAATGAAACGAAAACAGCGGCCAAGTGGGGATTTAATATGAGAGTTACTATTGCACCAGGGGAGGGGATCTAATGGCTTATGAAAAACAAGAATGGCTTGATAATATAGTTGAACATCCAGGAAGGAGAAAATTAATCTATAATGATGATGGAACTGTTGATTTTGAAAAGGCGGAGGGGGAAATTATACAGGAAGGTTCTCCTTTTACTGCAAGAAGGGCCAATCATATGGAAGAGGGAATATATGGTGCAAATATAGTCGCTGAGGATGCTAGAATTTTAGCATCCTCTCTTGCTATAAAAATAGCAATTATGATGGGTGCCTACTTTGGGAATATTTCAGGTAATATATACATTGAGGATTTTGAGGATTTAAACGATTTTAAAATTGATAGAGGTGTATATGATCCAGTACAAAAAATAATATATTGTGAAAATGAATCAGGAGAGAGGGCTTTTGTTTCTGGTTTTGGAGCTGCAATAGAATAGGAGGGATAGTATGGCATTAAAGAAAATAAGGGCTACAGATTTGATTGAACTAAGGAATAAGCAAGCAAAAGAAGATATGGCCAATAAAGCTAATATTAAGTTAATTGCTGATTTAATGGTTGAGGATAAAAAGAAGGACCTCCAAATAACGCAGTTAACTCAGATGGTTAATACACTTAATATAGAAGTAAATAAATTGAAAGGAGTTGCTGAATAATGTCAATTCAATTTGATTTTTATAAGTTGTTTTATGATTTCGGGCATTTAACTAAGGAAGATGTATATGAAGCAGCAAAATGGGGAGTGATTACCAAGGAAGATTACAAAGAAATAACAGGGGAAACTTGGAAGTAAGGAAAGGGCATA
>JAWRJF010000055.1:0-17128 GCA_040307645.1 Anaerovoracaceae bacterium
CTGCGTTTCGCTCATATGCCCTGGTAGTACAATAGTACCTTCAGGTAATGTGTAGAGTTTCTCTTTTATTGATTTTGATAATTGGTCAAATGAACCACCATAAAAATCAGTTCTTCCTATAGACTGACAAAACAAAGTGTCACCACTAAATAGATAATTGTCAACTAAAATACACATACCGCCCTTAGTATGTCCTGGAGTGAAAATGAATTTTAATTTCATATTACCTAAATCTATTACATCATTGTCTTCAACATATATGTCGGCATCTAATGTAATAGACTGTCCGAAAAGTTCTTCAGAAGCATTAAGGCTACCATCATAGAGAAGTTCCTTTTCAAGTTTATGCGCTATTATCTTTGAGCTTGGAAAGTCTTTTTTATATCCTTTTACTCCTCCAATATGGTCTCCATGGCCATGTGTGAGAATAATATAATCTAATTCAACGCCAAGTTCATTAATGTTCATTGTAATTTCTTTATTATATCCACCTGGATCAACAATAAAAGCTTTTTTTGATTCTAAATCATAAGCTAAATAAGTATTCACCTGTATTGGCCCTGTTTCGTATTTTATAATCTGCATAATATCTCCTTTTACGATTTTGCTCGATAAACATGAGTAACTCCGGGAACATTTCTTAAAACTCTAAGCACTTTTTGCATTTGTTGTGTACTTGCTATAGATAACGTCAATGTAATGTTTACGGTGCAGTCTTTCCCACTTTTAGCATTCATTCCTGATATATGAACATCCATGTCTTCACATGTTCTTGATATATCAGAAAACATACCTTTTCTATCTGAACCTATAATACAAACGTCCGCATTATACGCTTTACCTGCTTTTAAATCTTCCCATTCAACTTCTATAAAACGTTGTTTTTCTTCTTCAGGAAGAGAAATAATATTAGAACAGTCAGAACGATGGACTGAGATACCTCTTCCTTTTGTTATAAAACCTACAATTTCATCTCCTGGAACCGGATTACAGCATCTTGACACACGAATCATAAGATTGTCTGCACCTTTTACTATTATTCCAGGATTTTCTCTTCTTTTTCTTTCTTCTCTTTCTTTCTTTGTATCTTTAGCTTTTAATTCTTCTAATTTTTTTTCTTCTTTTTTAGTTTCGATTTTTTTATCGTCATTATAATACCCAAAAATTAAAGTTGCGTATTTGCTTAAAACTGTGCCACCTCTGCCTATTTGGGTATAGAGTTCATCCATACTTGCAATATTCATAGCTTTTAAAGCTTTATTCAAATATGATACCTTTGCTACAAGCTGCGGATCGTAGCCTTTTTTTCTTATATATTTATCTAATGCGTCTTTTCCTTTATCTACAGCATCAGATTTATTTTCTTTTTTTAGCCACTGGCGAATTTTGTTTCTAGCCGTTGAACTTTTAGCAATCTTAAGCCAATCTACACTTGGTCCACTGGAATTTGAAGACGTTACAATTTCAACTATATCTCCATTTTGCAGTGTATGGTCAATAGTAACCATTTTTCCATTTACTTTAGCACCAACACACTTACATCCTATGTCAGAATGTATTTTAAATGCAAAGTCTAAAGGTGTTGACCCGGCAGGAAGTTCTATAACATCCCCTCGTGGTGTGAAAACAAATACTTGGCTAGAGAACAAATCCATTTTAAGTGTTTCCATGAATTCTTTAGGATCATTCAAATCCTTTTGCCATTCTAAAGTCTGGCGTAACCAGGCTAATTTTATATCCTCATTGTTTTGCTTTGTCGATTTATCTCCTTCTTTATACTTCCAATGAGCTGCAATACCGTATTCAGCTACTTGATGCATCTCATAAGTTCTGATTTGTATTTCGAAGGGTTCTCCATTATCTGCTAAAACAGTGGTATGAAGTGACTGATACATGTTAGGCTTAGGCATTGCAATGTAGTCTTTAAACCTTCCAGGTAATGGTTTCCACATTGTATGAACCGTACCTAGAACTGCATAACAGTCACGAATATTCTCTACTATAATTCTAATTGCAGTTAAGTCGAAAATTTCATCAAGCTGCTTGTGCTGATACTTCATTTTCTTATAAATACTAAATAGATGCTTAGATCTACCCATGATTTCATAATGAAGATTCATGTCTACTAAGGCATCCTTGATTTCGTTTATTACTTGATTTATTGTTGTTTCTCTCTGTTCTTTCTTTACACTTACTTCCCTTGATAATGTCTCATATTCATCAGGATGTAAGTACTTTAAAGAAATATCTTCTAATTCAAATTTTAAGGTATAAATTCCAAGTCTACTGGCTAAAGGAGCATAAATCTCTAAAGTCTCCTTTGATTTTTCAATTCGTTTTTCTTGTTTCATAAACTCGATAGTCCTCATGTTATGAAGCCTATCTGCTAATTTTATGATTAAAACTCTTATATCTTTTGACATGGCTAGAAACATCTTTCTTAGATTTTCCGCCTGTAATTCTTCTTTACTTTCGTATTTTATTGTACCTAGCTTAGTGACACCATCCACCAGAAGAGCAATCTCTTCACTAAAATCTGCTACAAGTTGCTCCCTGGTGTAATCTGTGTCTTCTACAACGTCATGCAAAAGCCCCCCCACTAATGCTTCATCATCCATTCCAAGCTGTGCTAATATTACAGCTACAGCTTCCGGATGAATTAAATAAGGTTCTCCACTTTTTCTAAATTGTCCAGTGTGGAGTTCTTTAGCCTTGTCATAGGCTTTTCCAATTAGTGTGGTGTTATAATTTTTATTGATATTTAATATTTCAGCTAAAAATTGGGCTTTTGTTTCCATAAAAATCTGCTCCTGCTTTTGTTTTTTCTAGTCTAATTATTTTTTAGAAGATGTTTTTGTAAGGTACTTCGATACATCATCTTTCTTACTAAATTCATAGAATATCGGGCTACATACAAATATTGATGAATATGTCCCTACAATTACTCCTACCATTAATGGTAATATAAACTCTCTTATTGAAGTTGAAACCATAAAGAATAATGGTACCATTACTATTAATGTAGTAAAGGATGTCATAATAGATCTATTTAATGTCTGATTTATACTCTTATCTATAATATTTTCATTACTTTCTTTTCTAAATAACTTCTTATTTTCCCTTATTCTATCAAATATTACTATTGTGTCATTTATTGAATATCCTACTACCGTTAATATACCTGCAATGAAAGGATTGTTAATTGTAACATTAAAGATAGCATAAAATGCTAATACCATAAGTACATCATGGAAAATACCACTTATTGCAGCTACACCATATTTCCATGATTTAAATCTGAAAATTATATAAAGCAACATACCTATTGCCGAAATAATTACAGATTTTACTGCATTGGTTTTTAATTCTTTACCTACAGACGGACCAAACTGTTCCGATGCAAGTACGTCTTTTTGGGTAGTACCGAATTTTTCGTTTAAAGTATCAATTACTTCAGCTCTAGCATTATTATCTAATGCTTCTATAGTTTTTATTACTACCTGTTCCCTATTTTCACCAGAATAGATGATAGTAGGATTTAGATCATATTTATCCAATGCTTTTTCAACTTCAGAAATTTCCACTTGCTTATGCATATTTAGTTGAAGCATTGTACCACCAGTAAAGTCAATTCCATAATTATATCCACGAACTACAGAGAATATTAAACCAAGTACTATACATACAACACTTATTGAATAAAAAATCTTTCTGTTAGAAATAAATTTGAACTGTTTATTAAGAAGTTGCTTAGGCGTTCCATCTTCATTAACTCCAAAGTACTTATTCTTAACATTTTTGCTTTCAGCCACAATTCCAATAAACAGCTGTGTAATTACTACAGCAGTAAATATACTAACAACGATACCTATCATAAGTGTCATCGCAAAACCTTTAACTGAAGTTGTTCCGATTTCATAAAGTACAACTGCTGCAATCAATGTAGTAATCTGTGCATCAAGAACAGTTGTAAGCGCATGTTTAAAGCCTTGGTCAACGGCAACTCTAATAGTTTTCCCTGCAGAAATTTCTTCTTTTATTCTAGCAAAGATAATTACATTGGCATCTACTGCCATACCGATTGACAATATTATACCTGCAATACCAGGTAATGTAAGCACACTTCCCATGCCTACCATTATCCACATTACAAGTACTACATAAAGGAGTAATGCAATATCAGCAAATAAACCTAATACATTATATAATAAAAGCATAAGTACAAACACTAAGCCAAGACCAATAGCACCAGCTATTATACTCTTATTTAATGCATCTGCTCCAATGGTCGCTGTTTGTACAGAAGAATTTACTTCTTTTAGAGATGCAGGAAGTGCTCCTCCTCTAATCAATGCAGCAGTAGTTGAAGCCTCTTCTTTAGAATATCCTCCACCGTTTTGTGTAATTTCACAAGATCCTCCGGATATAACATCTTGAACTTCTGGTGCAGAAATTATTTCTCCATCAAGAGCAATAGCAATCATCCTAGGAGTCATGTTATCAATTTTAGGTGTTACTGTTCCTGCTAATGCAGTTCTCGTAGCTTCTTCAAAAAGCTTCGAACCAGTATTATCAAATTCCAAATTAATCTTATAACCACCGTGCTGTTTATCAGTATCAATACCTGCATTCTTTATGTTAGCACCATCTAATACAACACTTCCATCAGCAAGCAAGAATTGCAATTGAGCTGTTTTACCAATTTGTTTAATTGCTTCTTCAGCGTCCTTTGCACCAGGAAGTTCTACTCTAATTCTATCATTTCCCTCAATAGTTACTGATGATTCAGATAGCCCCATCTGGTTAACTCTGTTATCGAGTACTGCTCTTGTTTGATCCATTAACTCTTTTAGCTCTTCACCTTTAGCGTCTGTTTGTGCTTCCATTACAACATAAACACCGCCATTAATATCGAGACCAAATTTCATTGCGTCTTTTATAGATGTAATTGAACCAATACCGAATATTGTTACGTACCATCCAAAAAGAACTGCGATGACTACTAAACTAGCCAAAATTTTCTTTAGTTTTGAATTCATTTTTCCCTCTCACCTTCTATTTAGTCGCTTATATGCACACAAAAATGGCATTTTATTTTACATTATATTGTACTACTTTTTCCCACTTTCGGCAAGTATATACAATAAAAAAGATTGTCCAACAATGCATTGAACAATCTCTTAAATCATTTTTAATTAATTGATTAATTCTCGTCTTCTTCCACTTCTTTAATTTCGTCTTCAGACTTCTTTAATCTTTTAGGCATTGCCTTTTTAGACTCTTCTTCTTTAGCAGGACGAGCAGCCTTACTAGGATTAACCACTGAAGAAATTGACCATCTCATCATTTCAAATTTCACTTTATCAGCTCCAACTTGAATAACAATTGATTCGTCTTTAGTCTTTACAATCTTACCACAAATTCCACCAATAGTAACTACTTCATCTCCAACCTGTAAAGAGCTTCTCATGTCATTAATTGACTTTTCTTTCTTCTTCTGAGGTCTAATTAGTAAGAAGTACATTACTACTAGAAGTAAAATCAAAGGAATTAGTTGTATTAAGAACTTATCCATATTTTTCCTCCTACATAATATATAAATTTCAAAATTATATTATTTTATTTTTGGTGCCGGCGATGGGGGTCGAACCCATACGGTGTTGCCACCACGGGATTTTGAATCCCGCACGTCTGCCAATTCCATCACGCCGGCACAATAAAATAATAATAGCATAGTTTTACATTTCCGTCAATAGTTTAACTAATATCTTTGTTATTTTTATCCTATAATAATGGACTCAATACCCTCAAAACTGCATTAAACAGGCTTCCAAAAAATCCGGTTTTAAGATCCTTATCATTTACAAGATGAGATTTTTCAAAGGTTTTTATACAATCCTCTTTTATCTCTTTTATTATACTTGAATCAATTAGAAGTGTTCCACATTCGAAATGAAGATACAAACTCCTATAATCCATATTAATAGTCCCTACAACTGCTATTCTATCATCACAAACATAACTCTTTGCATGTATAAACCCCGGAGTATACTCATATATTTTTACTCCAGCTTTTTTTAAAGAATGGTAATATGATCTAGTTAACATAAACACCATTTTTTTATCAGGTATTCCTGGCGTTACTATTCTTACATCAACACCTCTTTTTGCTGCCAAAGTTAAAGCCACCTGCATCTCATTATCTATAATTAGATATGGTGTAAAAATATAAACGTATTTTTTTGCTTGTGAAATAATATCAATATATACATTTTCCCCAATCGTTTCTTCATCTAGAGGTGAATCAGAATAAGGTTGTATATATCCATCACTTTCGAATTCCTTCTTATTCCATCTGTTAGGCCTATAATTTTCATAGTCCTCATCAGTCTTTTTTATTCCATTCCACATATTTAAAAACATAACAGTAAAATTCCAAGTTGCCATTCCTTCCAGTCTTACCCCAGTATCTTTCCAATGCCCATATTTTTCGTAAAGGTTAATATACTCGTCTGCAATGTTTATTCCACCGTTATAGCTAATAAACCCATCTATAACCATTATTTTTCGGTGATCCCTATTATTCATGACTAAGGAAATAAATGGGACCATTGGATTAAAAGGAATGCATTGGATGTTATTTTCTTTACAGTCTGATAATATATTTTTAGGCAAAATAGAAATGCTACCCACGTCATCATACATTAATCTTACATCAACACCCTGTCTGGCTTTTTCTTTTAGAATATTAAAAAGCTCATCCCACATTTTACTCTCAGCAAGGATAAAATATTCCAAAAAAATAAAGTGCTCCGCTTTTTTTAAATCTTCTTTCATAGATGAATACATTTTTTCACCTAAATCAAAATACTGTACCTTAGTGTTTTTCCATATTGGATAAGCCCCATACCTGGATAAATATCTAGCTGTACCCGAAATTCGACAGTCAATTTCATCAATAATTCCCTTGTCTTGAGTTAACAATTCTTTGTGTAAAGCTTCTTCTTTCTCTAGTTTTAATCTCAATTTTTTAGATGGACGCTTATTTCCAAATATCACATAAAATAAGCCTCCTAAAAGAGGAATTATTCCTATAATTAAAATCCATCCTAGCTTATATGCCGGATTTTCATCTTTATTAATAATATATAAAGCCATCAATAGACTTAAAAGTGTAAATGCAGTATCTATCCAAACTGCTTGTTCAGCTAAAATCCAAAATATACTTACTATCCAAACAAATTGAACTAATATTAGCAACCCGGTTACTACCATTCTACTAAATATCTTTTGAAAAAAACACTTCATATAATCTCCTTATTTCCCGATATCTCATTAAATGAAGTATATCATATTTTTATATTTTTGTCTTTATATTAGATTAATAAAGCATTCCATTACAATAATCCACACCAAAAGTCCTACCTTCCTAGCTTTTGGGATAAAAAAATATCGGTAGGCTGTGAATATTCACTGCCTACCGATATTAATTTAATTATTTTAATTTACTAAATGTCTTATTCACCCATGAATAATTTAATGTCATCATCAACCTGTCCAATACCTGCAATACCAAACTTTTCAACAAGAACGTTTGCTACATTTGGTGATAAAAATCCTGGTAATGTTGGACCTAGGTGAATATTTTTTACACCTAGATATAGTAATGCAAGTAATACAATTACTGCTTTTTGTTCATACCAAGCAATATTAAATGCAATTGGAAGCTCGTTAATATCTTCAAGTTCAAATATTTCTTTAAGTTTTAGAGCTATTATAGCAAGTGAATATGAGTCATTACACTGTCCTGCATCAAGTACTCTTGGAATTCCTCCAATTTCGCCTAGATCAAGTTTATTGTAACGGTATTTTGCGCAACCTGCGGTAAGAATAACTGTGTCCTTAGGCAGTTTTTTTGCAAATTCTGTATAATAGTCACGGGATTTCATTCTTCCGTCACAACCTGCCATAACGAAGAATTTTTTTATAGCTCCTGACTTAACTGCATCAACAACTTTATCTGCTAAAGCAAAGACCTGGTTGTGGGCAAAACCACCTACAATGCTTCCTGTTTCAATTTCAACAGGTGGTTTGCATTTTTTCGCCATCTCAATAATTGGAGAAAAGTCTTTTTTACCATTTTCATCTGCTTCAATATGTGTACAACCAGGATAACCTGATGCCCCTGATGTAAATATTCTATTTCTTATTTCTTCACTTCTTGGAGGAACGATACAGTTTGTAGTGAATAGAATAGGACCATTAAAGGTCTGGAATTCTGTTACTTGCTGCCACCATGAACCACCATAGTTTCCTGCAAAATTATCGTATTTTTTAAATACAGGATAATAATGTGCCGGAAGCATTTCGCTATGAGTATATACATCTACACCGGTACCTTTTGTTTGTTCTAACAACTGTTCTAAATCTGTAAGATCATGACCTGAAATCAATATACCAGGGTTATTTCTTACACCAATATTAACATTAGTAATCTCTGGATTACCATATTTCGAAGTGTTAGCCTCATCTAAAAGAGCCATAGCTTGGACACCAAATTCGCCTGTTTTAAGAGTTAAAGCCACAAGATCATCTGCTGTTAAAGTATCATCTAAAGTCGCTGCAAGAGCTTCATATATAAATTTATTTATGTCTAAATTTTCTTTGCCAAGGTTTAGCGCGTGATGCGTATATGCAGCCATACCTTTTAAACCATAGATAATCATTTCTCTAAGAGAACGAACATCTTCGTTTTCTGTCGCAAGGATGCCTACCTTTGATGCTTTTTCAATCATAGAAGCTCTATCGTCTACTTTAAATTCTGCTGCATCACTTAGCTTAATATTAGAAATCCCTTTTTTAAGTTCATTCCTAAGTCCTATCATTTTTTTAATCTGTTCTTCAATTGCATTATCATCAAAATTTGCATTTGTGATAGTAATGAAAAGACTTTTTAAAACTTGATGATTAACTTCGCATATATCTTTTACATCTATCTTGCCCTTTACTACTATTTCTGATATTCCTTTTGTAGCGTAAATTAGTAAGTCCTGCAAATTTGCTACTTCCTCATTTTTACCACATACACCCATAACTTGACAACCAGTACCTTTTGCGGTTTCTTGACACTGATAACAAAACATACTCATAATTGTACCTCCTTAAATTATTAATTTCTTACTAGATATAATTTTTCTTTATTACATAACAAATACTATTAGGATATTGTCAAAATAAGCACAATCCTATTTTATCACACATTTCAGATTATTTCAACAATAACATGGTGATAATCACGATATACGAATAGGTTATCCACTTAAAAATAACATATACTTATATAAATAAATGCCATTCTAAAGAAAAATTTGTTTTCATTTAGTTTATACAGTGATTATATAATTCTCTTATCAGTGTGTATGTTGCATATGCAACGAAATTAAAATATTTTTCATTAATTGAATAGACTGAGATAGTTTTAGTGCAGTAGAAACTTAAAACTATATGAATAGAAAAAGAGACTGTGAAAAAAATAAAGTTGCAGCATTGAGTTTTTACCCAACACCACAACATTTATTGTTGTACTAATATTCTTCACTAACACCATTTGACAAAGAACCATTGTAATTTCAATGATTTAATTGGTGCGGTCGACTGGACTCGAACCAGCACGGTTTCCCACACGCCCCTCAAGCGTGCGCGTCTGCCATTCCGCCACGACCGCAAAATATTACCTAGTTATTTTAGCATAAATGCTTTTTATTATCAATAAGTAATATTTTATAATATATAAATTTAAATGTCTTTTTTTTGTTCCGGTAATACTATCTTTTGCCAACTCCAAGAATCTATATTCCTATAAATATCAAAAAATGTTGGTAACTTGTCAAAAGAAAATTTATTTACAGTAACCAGAGAATAAGTTTTATAACAGATAGGATAATATGGCAAATCTTCCCATAGCATTTCCTTTAGTTTTAAATATGTTTCTTTATATTCTTCTGCTGTAATAGCCGTTTCCATTTTATTTACTAAATATACAACTTGCTTGTTTTTATAATTTATTTTGTTATTAGAATTAAACAAATCCCTCAAATCATATCTTTTTTCAAATTTATAGCCACCTATTAAAATATCAAAATTCTTTGCATTAATTCTATTTTTATATTCATTCCAAGGGACTTTATCAACCTTAGCTTTTATTCCTATATTATTTAAGTACTCTGCAATAATGTTTGCTGCATCTACTCTTTTTACATTATTAGAATTTACTAATATAGATAGCTGTATCTTATTATTTTTTACATCTTCAACATATCCATCATCATTTCTATCGAAATACCCTTGAATCTTAACTAATTCAGTTGCACTTTCTTCGCTGTAAGGATAATGATCACCTTTATTCTCAGTTCCCAAAAATTCAGGGAAATATATTGAATCTGTAGCAACACCATTCCCCATATATGCATTTTCAATTACCGAATTAATATCAATAGCCTTTGCTATTGCATTTCTAATATTAAGTTTAGATAGATATTTGTTTTTAAAATTAAAAGCTATATACTCAACTTCGTTGGACATGATTCTGTGAACTTTTAATTTCTTATCTTCGGCTATAGAATTTATGTTTTGGTCTGTAGATAAATAAGCGGTAATATTATCCATGGTCATAAGATTAGTGGCTTTTGATCTATTTGGAATAACCTGGAAAATTATTTTATTTTTAGCTATATCCCCAAAGTAGTCTTGATTTGGTTTTAAACTTAGACTAGATAATTTATCATATTTTATGAATTGGTATTGTCCTGTTCCAACAGGATTATAGTCCTCTGCTCTTGCAAAATCGTGTGGAGAACCATATTGACTACTTGATACTATAGGGAAAACTAGGTTGTCTAAAGCAGCATCTTTTGGATCTTTAAAAACCACCTTTAAATTATAATTTCCATTTACAATTACAGAATCAATTTTTGACACCATATCAAAATAAAGTCCTTCAGATCCTACCGCTTTTATAGCTTCGACCGTATACTTTATATCGTAAGCGCTTAAATTTGACCCATTATGAAAATTTATACCCGATTTTAGTTTTATAGAAACAATACCATCTCTATCATCTGTGCTATATGAAGATACAAGCTCTTTCCTTATATTAAGGTTATTGCTTAAATCAAATAAACTGTTAAAAACCATCTGAGAAATATGGTAAGTATCTTCATCTTTAGACAGTAATGGATTCAATGTCTTTACATTTGTCATAGGAAGATAAATTTGGTTTACTGTTTCATATTGTATCCCAGCTTTCTCCTCCTCGGTTTTCATGTTGTCTTTTACTATAAAGAAAGTAGAAACAAGGCCAGAACACACTACTACAATAATTATAATCCCAATAATATGTTCATGTATAAATTCTAAAGTAGATTTCAAAAAA
Organism: Anaerovoracaceae bacterium; assembly: GCA_040307645.1. Classification (GTDB taxonomy): domain Bacteria; phylum Bacillota; class Clostridia; order Peptostreptococcales; family Anaerovoracaceae; genus JAVXAG01. The sequence continues at coordinate 11,432 of JAWRJF010000055.1, forward strand.
TTCTTATGTGGTTTATTAAACATACTCTCCCAATAACTTTTCTATAGAATTGAAAAGCTCATCCTTTCCTTTTGAATTATCAATTATCAATGTAGACAATTTAGCCTTATCAGTTGAACTCATCTGATTTCTTATTCTGCTTATAACTTCTTGTCTTGATAAACCATCTCTTTCCATAACCCTTTTAATTCGTGTCTCTAAATCAGCATCAATTAGCCATACCTCATCACAATAAGAGTTTAAACCTGTTTCGAATAATAATGGAGCATCAACAAAAATAACATTGTATTTTTGGCTCTGCCTTAATGATATTATTTCTTTTCTTATTTTTTCAACTACAACATCAGTAGTAAGAGTTTCAAGAGCAAAAAGTTTTTCCTCGTTTGAAAAAGCAATTTGGGCTAAAGCTCTTCGATCAAGTTCCCCCGTATCTAAAAGAATTTCAGGTCCAAAATAGTTCACCAATTCTTTTAATGTCTCTGTTCCTTTTTCCGTTATTTGATGTGCTATTTTGTCAGCATCAATAATGTAATACCCTTTTTTATGTAGAAAATCGGATACAGTAGATTTACCTGTCCCGATTCCACCTGTTAATCCGATTGTAATCATTTCAAGTCATACCAAGTATTACCTACATTAAGATCACTTACAAGTTTTACCTGTAGGTTCATGGCTCCCTCCATATTTCTAACAAGTAGTTCTTTTATTACTTCTTCTTCATGTTTATGAGTCATTATAATAAGTTCGTCATGAACTTGAAGAATTAACTTAGACTCAAGATTTCTTTCTTTTAATTCTTTATATACTTTTACCATTGCAATTTTTATAATATCTGCAGCACTGCCTTGTATAGGGCTATTCATAGCAAGCCTTTCACCAAGCTGTCTAGTCATATAATTTGAAGAATTAATTTCATGAATGTATCTTTTTCTTCCCATTATTGTCACTGTATAACCCTTATCTTTACATGATTCAACTTGTTGATCCATATAATCTTTAACTGCCTGATGTTTATTAAAGTATTCTTTAATATAATTCTCGGCTTCTTTTCGGGTTATCTTCAGTTCTTCAGATAAACCAAAACCACTCATCCCATATATAACGCCAAAATTCACGGCCTTTGCCCTGCTTCTATCTTCTAAGGTAACTTTATCCGAATCAACACCTAGCACTCTTGATGCAGTGATTCTGTGAATATCTTCACCATTGTTAAACGCCTCAATAAGGGATTTATCACTTGAAAGATGGGCCAAAACCCTAAGCTCAATCTGAGAATAGTCAGCGCCTACTAGAATGCATTCATTTGATTCTGGAACAAAGGCTTTTCTTAACTGCCTACCGACAGTCTGTCTGATTGGTATGTTTTGTAAGTTTGGCTCTGTACAACTAATTCTTCCAGTTGCAGTTACTGTTTGTTGAAAATGTGCACGTATTTTACCATCTGGGCCAATTAAAGGTTTTAATCCTTCTACATAAGTGCTGTTCAATTTAGAAATTGTTCTATATTTTAATACCATATCAACAATAGGGTGTAAATCCCTTATTTTTTCTAAAACATCTGCACTTGTACTATAACCTCTTTTACTCTTCTTTCCAGCTGGAAGTTTTAATTCATTAAATAGAACTTCTCCAAGTTGCATCGGAGAATTGATATTAAACTCCATGCCTGCAAGATTATAGATAGTCTCCTCTAGGCTAGAAATCTCCTTTTTCAAACTTTCGCCTAATTCAGTTAAAATATCCTCGTTTATAGCCGTTCCAACACATTCCATATTGGCTAAAACCTCAATAAGAGGAAGCTCTACATTATAATACACATTTTGGAGATTCTCATTATTTATCTTTTCTTCAAGAACAGGTTTTAGACTTCTAATTGCTTGACACCAAGTATAGCCATATTCCATATATTCTTTGCTATTATTATCAAATAAATTGATTTGTCCATTTTGAGCCCAAAATTCTTTTTCATCTTTAATTTCATAATGTAAGTTTTCAAAAGTAATAGTTTTTATTTCGTAATTAGATCTAGTAGGCTCTATAATGTATTGGGCAATTGCAGTATCAAAATCTGTTTGTAAATTAACAAGCCCATAGCTCATAAGGCTAAAATAATCTTTAACTAAATCGTGTCCTAAGAATTCAAAGTTTTTTTCATTGAATACATCAATTAGTTTTTCAAAAATAGATTTGTCTTGACAATCAACGTAGATGTATCTTTTTTCAGACATCATGGATACACCACTAACTACAGGTTTTTCAATATGATTATTGTCAGAAAAGACCTTTAAAATAATTTTACTTTTTTCAGGGAGGCTTTCTATCACAGATAATCCTTCAGTGTTATTTATTATAATCTTTTCAACTTGATTTTCAGTAGGAACATTTTCTTTGAGACTATCCTGGTTATTACTTTTTAATCTTTTCAAAAAACTGTTAAACTCTAGTTTTACATATTGATTAATTAGCATATCCAGATTTGGTTCTACTGATTTTAGTTCTTCTAAGTTGAATTCTATTGGAACATATTTATTGATAGTTGCAAGTCTTTTACTCATAACTGCCATCTGAATATTATCTTCAACCTTTTGCCTTAGTTTTGCGTTAGCAATTTCATCAGTATGTGCAAGAAGGTTATCCATAGTTTCAAACTGAGTTAACAGTTTTATTCCAGTTTTCTCACCTACTCCCGGTATTCCTGGAATATTATCTGATTGGTCACCCATTAACCCTTTTAAATCTATAAACTGTTGCGGAGTAAGCTGATAACGTTCTATCATCTTTTCTCTATCATAAAGATCAAAATCCGAAATTCCTTTTTTAGTTATTAAAACCTTTGTTTTATCTGTACAAAGCTGCAATGCATCTTTATCCCCAGTAATAATAAGGGGCTCTAAACCTTCTTCTTCCGAGACTCTAGCAACAGTGCCTATAATATCATCTGCTTCAAAACCATCAATCTCCATGGTTTTAATATTCATAGCATGTAAAACATCTTTTAAAATAGGAAATTGCATCGCAAGTTCTGGAGGCATTTTCTTTCTTCCCGCCTTATAATCATCGTATTCAATATGTCTGAAAGTAGGGCTTTTTCTGTCAAATGTAACTGTAATATAATCAGGAGAGTAATCATCTATTATTCTTGTTAGCATATTTATAAAGCCATAAACCCCTTGTGTGTAAATACCATCTTTAGTAATCATTGGCCTTTGCATAGCATAATATGCCCTATTTATTAAGCTGTTTCCATCAATTATTACAATTCTATTTTTCATTTTATCATTTTCCTTTTTTTCTTTAACTATAATACCCTATTATTATAAGATATTGACAAGATAACTATAAATCCCTAGAAGCTATAAGCCCATAAGAGGACTCAGCCTCGCTTACTGCATTTTCTATAGCATAAGTAACAGCCTTAGTTGCCATTACTGCTAATGAGTCAAAATTAACCTCTTCTGTACATGTGCTCATAACGAAAATCGTATCACCATCAGCAGATGTGTGTACAGGTTTTATAGCCCTAGCATAGCCATCATGAGCAATAGAAGCAAGTTTTGTACATTGAGCCTTGGTAAGTATACCATTAGTGATAATACATCCGATTGTTGTATTCCCGTTAAAAATATTTTTTTCCTTTTCAATATCTCTTATAACAAGTTCTTCCGTAGAGGCTAAAGATTTTTTATCGGGCGAAAGTATACCTCCTATCTGTTTTCCATAACGGTTAAAGACATCTCCTAATGCGTTTACCGCAATTACAGCTCCACACTTTACCTTTCCAGCCTTCAAAGCTGAAGCTCCAAGGCCACTTTTCATCATTCTGTTTATCCCTAAATATTTGCCAATAGTAGCTCCTGTTCCAGCACCGTGATTGCCACAAAAAAACTCACCATCATAGGCATTTTTTGCTGCTTCTATTCCCATTTCTTTATCTGGTCTTATTTTGCCATCACCGACAACTAGATCAAAAAGCGAAGCGCCACAAACAATAGGCACAACGCCAACTCCAACATCAAAGCCTACGTTTTTATTTTCAAGGAAATCCATAACACCGCAGGCAGCTTCAAGACCATAGGCACTCCCCCCGGATAAAACAACAGCATTAATTTTTTCCACCATGTTTTCCGGTTTTAGTAAATCGGTTTCTCTGGTTGCGGGACCTCCTCCTCTTACATCTACGCCTGCAACTGCACCTTTTTCACATATTATTGCTGTAACTCCTGTTCCAGCCTTAATATTGTCTGCATTTCCAATTTTAAATCCATCAATTTCGTTTATATTTATTTCTACCATTTTATACCTCTCCAAAGTACACAGGTTATAATTATTTCAAATTATGCTTTTTTATACGCATACCAATATGCGATAGCAACAAAACATGTTCCTCCTATAAAATTTCCCAATGTAACTGGAATAAGATTATTAATAAAAAAACCACTCCAAGTTAAATTATTTAATGCATCTTGAGTTACTCCTGATAAAATTACAAAGGCTTCATTAGCTTTTGCGAAGATCCCCGCTGGTATGTAAAACATATTTGCAACGCAGTGCTCAAATCCTGCTGTAACGAATAGCATTATTGGGAAAAAAATACTAAATATTTTTCCTATAGTAGAATCTGCACCTGAAGACATCCATACTGCTAAACAAACTAACCAGTTACATAAAATACCTAATATGAAGGCCTGTACAAAAGTTAAATTGACTTTTCCTGATGCAATCCTTAAAGTTACAGCACCAACAAGATTATCGCCTACATTCAACAAACCTGTTTGAGATAACATCCAGGCAATTAATATAGCACCTAAAAGATTTGCAATATATACTATAACCCAATTTCTAAACATAGAAACATATCTTACTTTCTTTTCAAGCGCAGCCACCAAAATTAATGTGTTTCCTGTAAATAATTCTGCTCCTGCAAGCACTACAATTGTAAGGCCTGTTGCAAACACGCATCCAGATACTAATCTTCCTAATCCAAATGTTTCGGGATTTGCAACAAGATTGAAGGTCCCCATGCTTGCACCTATTCCAGCTAATGAAATATATGCTCCTGCCAAAAATCCAAGTATAAGTAGTCTTGAAAATGAACTATTGCATTTTGTTATCCCCGTTTCTATAGTCAAATCTAAAATTTCTGCCGGTTTTAATGGTCTCATATTTTTGTGATTCCTCCTAGCTCATTAATTATGTATCTATTAATATACATACCTTTTTATTATAGCATTTTCCACGAAATAGTCAATTTTTTCGTCATTATTATATAGTTTAAAAAAGTTATATTTTAACAGTGATTTTTTTCGAAAAATATTATATAATATAACTATCCTGAAACTCTCGTTAAGGACCCATAATTGAACCTACACTTATAAATTGGGAATCCGGGTTTATTTGTTTATGTCAAGCCTCCATTGAGTGGAAGACAGAGACAGTAATAGGGTACCCACCTATCCACGAGATAGGGCGTCAATTATGTCCTGACGGTTTTTCGGGATTTTTTTAAAATACAGAATCAAAAACTAAAAGGGTTATCGTAAATTACGATAACCCTTACAGACCGAAGACAAAGTCCGAGGGTTCACGACGAACCCAAGGGCTTTTTCTTATGCTATACAAATGTTAGTTCTTAATCTTAGTGTTTTAAGAAAGGCAGCAAATATGGAACTATCTGTTCCATATTCCTGATCTCTTTTA
>JAWRJF010000056.1:0-36320 GCA_040307645.1 Anaerovoracaceae bacterium
GCATAATGCATACCTCCGTTCTGTTGGGTTTAGTCACTATAATTGTAACTGAGATTGCACTTATGCTCAATTTTTTTATACTAAAAAATGCTGGTGAAGGTGAAAATTAATTTCACCACCCCAACATTTATTATAGAGCCTATTTTTCATAGCCTTTTTTGTGTCTAAATAATAACTTATAAATGTCAATATATGTGTTTTATTATTGCAATCTGAGACACTAATAAAGTGGATATGAAGAACTAGAGGGGGAACTTACATTATCATGCAATTAAAGAGATTAGAAAAACAAAAAATATAGTTTTGAATGGAGAATTAATCCGTCGTAAAAAGGAGGGAAACTAAAAAATGAGATCAGATAGCAAAATAAAAGGGGAATCAATAAAAAGATTTATGGTAATTATTATGGCTATGGCTATGATAATTACTATGATGCCAACGATGACGTTTGCAGATGAGAGTATCAGTTTACCTGTAAGTTTAGCTGAAGGTACGGGGAAAGCAATTGAACTTACTAAAACAGATATGAAATCATTTAGACAAGGAGAAATTGATGTTCCTATAAGTGGTAATGTCTACCTTGCTAGCATACCATCTGTGAACAATATTCCTGAAACAATAATTGCTAAAACTACTAATGAGAATGCAAAATATTTATTGAATATTGCAAGGCAAGGTGAGACGTTGACATCAGGGGAGTGTAGTATAAGTGATATATCTAAATATCTTAAAGACGATACCATTAATTTCGATTCAGAAACTATGAAAAAATATGGTTTTGATGATGTAAATGCAAGATATTATTGTTTCTATTTTACTGGAAGTAGAGCGCCAAAACCTTTCAAAGATAAAATGAGTGATGTTATTGTTATTAAAGTAGCTGTAAAACCAGCTAACTATGAATTAACCTTATCTAGCTCTGACGAAAGTAAGGGAACTGTTAAAAAAGAGCATATTGATGGTGACACGTGGAGAATTTCTGCTGAACCTGAAAGGGAATATGGATTTGATGGTTGGAGTGATGGGAATAAAGAAGCAAACAGAATAGTAACCTTAACAGGAAAAACTGATTATATTGCAAATTTTGGAAACATCAAAATTAATATTTGTGATGAAGGATATTATAATCTTTCGAGGAATTATGGTGCAGAAGACAATAATTTTACAAATGATAATTTAATAGGAGGAAATAAAGAAATTCCAAATATTAATCTATTTGTTGGAATGAACGGTGGAGTGTTTGTGAATTTTACAACTACTGGTTCATATGGAAATACAAGTATGTCTGTTAAATTATATGACATAAATGAAAAACTTGTTGGAAGCCTTAAGTCAACTTACACACAGCCTATATCAGCCTTTGATTTAAAAGGTCAGTTGGTACGTCTTACCGATGGACTTAAGGCTTTGCCGGAGGGAAAAGTTAAAGTTGTAATGACTATTGGAGAAGGTGAAAATATTGCCAGTGCTGAAAAGATAGTAGTTATTAAAAATGAATTGAAACAGGGGGAACAGGCTAATGGAATAAGACTTTGGTCCTCGCCTGTTATTACAGGCTTGAAACCAACGGCTATTGCAACAGATCAGCTTGCAATATATGATACATTATCTTTTCCGGATAATACTGTAGGAGCTAAAATATATCTGGCATGTTCAACAGGTATTTTTGAGAAGAAAACTGGGCAGAAAACAGATATTATAAAAATGGAAGGTGATTTCCCACCAGGAATGGGGTACGGACGTTTCAGTAAAATGCTTACGATTACAGGAACTGATAAAAATAATATGGCGTCTCTATATTATTATGACATGAATACTATAAGTGTATATACCTATGATTCCAAAACTAATAAATGGAGTGCAGAAGATAAAAATTTCCTAATGAAGGATGGTTGCTTATTACTAGAAGGCAATGGTGACTTAAATGCTGCATGGTCAGTGGGTGATGAGATTTATGCAGTTGTAGGAAGAGATACTTTTAAATGGAATAAACAGGGGTGGATAAAGTATCAATCTATGCCAGATGGAGCAATAAGTAATTCGGCATATAGACTAAATTCAACTACAGCTTATGTTGGAACAGATAAAGGGCTATATAAATACACTACAGAAAACAATGGTACATGGGAAAAGATTGATGTATCATCAACAATACCTGGTTCAACATTACATGTACTTAATGGAACTCAAAATGGCCATTTGTATGTTACAACGGATGTTTCACCTATGGCGGGGGAAAACATTAATTCATTTTGTAATGGTGCAAAGTCAAATTCAATAATATATCAAGTGGATGTAAAAAACAACAGAATAAAAGCTATAGAAAAAATAGAGTCTTGCAATGATTCTGTATGGACTGTAGGCGAAGACTATAAAGGTGAGATTTATGGAATGGTCTCAGGATATCGAAGATTTTCCGGAGATGCAGAGCACTATGCAACATATTTGTATAAGATAAAAAGTGATGGTAATTGGACATATTTATCAAATAAATATCTTAATAAAAATGAGGCTGATGGTAAAGCAACCTATGGGGACAATATCTGTAAGATTCTAAATCCTATTGATAAATTAACAATCTTTTCAGGAGGCCTTGGAACCCATCTTGCTATGGATGATACTGCATATTATATTTCTTCAGACCCAAATACTTTCAAAGCAAGCGCTAAAACACAGCTACAAATTGCATTTGGAAAGCTTGATAAAGCTTGGTACAATGAGAATGAATGGGATCAGGTTATAAAAGCAAAAAATGAGGGTGATAAAAATATCGAGGCTGCTAATGATGCAGTAGCTGCAATTAATGCTTTGAATAACGCAATAGATAAGATGATGGCTGTTAATGCAAGCAATATGAAAGACCGAACTGTTACCGTAGCTGTTTCAATGGAAAAATTTACTCTGGGACAGGGATATATTATTGAGCCTACATTGGTTACAATCCCTGCTAAACAACTTTGCTCTAAAACAATTACCGACTTAATTAAAAAGCAGTTCCCCAATATGGCGCAGCCATGGAGAATGACAGGAACCGTTGACACCGGATTCTATTTGGCTTCAGTTTATCAAAATGAAGAGGGGATTATAAATATCCCGGATTATATTAGAAAGGCACCAGGAATTAAAGGTGGTGTTAGTACGACCAAGAGAGGGGATCCTAATTGGCTAGGTGAATTCGACTATTCTAGTGATAGTGGCTGGATGTATGCAATTAATAGTTCATTTCCTGGAGTTGGCGCATCAGGAGCTACTTTAGAAAATGGAGATGTTATGAGATGGCAGTTTACTCTAGTAGGATATGGTTCCGATCTTAATGCAGATAATAGTGAATGGGGAACTAAACCATTAAAGATACTTGCAAATAAAGATTCATTAACTTACAGGGTTGCAGAAATAAACAGTATGAATATGGCTGATAAACAAGCGTATCTAAAAACATATCAGAAGGCCTACGATAAAGCATATAAGGTATTGACAACTATAGATAGTTCCCAATCGGAAGTAAATGAAGCTTTAGCAGCATTAAAAAAAGATAGTTCAGCAGAAGCTGCTGTTGAGTCAAGTGCAATTGTAAATATTATTGCAAAGACAGATAATGAAGGAAAAGCAAAAGCAAGCGTTACTTCTACAACTGTTGTAGAAACATTGAAAAAGGCAATGCAGACTATAAATGATAAGCCGACACCAGGTGCTACTAATATAATTCCTGTTGTGGAACTTAATATAAAGCCAGATAAGCTTGCTAAAGAGTTACTTACGATTATCGATAAAGAGGGATTTGAAAAAATAGCAGATAGCAATAAGGCTGTATTAAGGATTGTTACTAACAATGGTACCATTGAATTAAATAATGATTCGATAAAAGAAATTGTAAAGCAAGCTGAAGGTAAAAAGATAACAATATCTATTTTAAAAGACAAAGCAACTGACAAACAACAGAAACTTTTAGGAGATAATGTATATTTGACAAATGTTAGTGTTATGTCTGCAGATAAAGAAATCCATAGCTTCGGAAATGGGAATGTTACACTATATTTACCTGAAAATATTCATCTTAAGGAAAAAAACGTAGCAGTATTTTATATTAATGATAAGGATATGATTGAAAAGTTAAAATCTGAGAAGGTTAAAATAGGAGAAAATAACTATTATAAGGTTTATACAAATCATTTTTCAGCATATGGAATTGCAGAAGAAAGTTATATAGACGAGGCTATTAAAAAGCAAGGGGAGGAAAAGAATGTTAAGATAATAAAAGGGGTTAAAAATACAAAGATAACATTTAAATCTATAAAATCTAAAAAGGGGAATATAACGTTAAAGTGGAAGAAAACAAAAGGCTATAAAATGGATGGATACCAAGTATATAAATCTGTTGGAAAGGCTAGAAATTTTAAAGAGGTATGGAAAACTAAGAAACTGAAATATAAGAATTCAAAAGACATAAAAAATAATAGGAAATATTATTATAAAGTAAGAGGTTTTAGAAATATAGATGGAAAACTATATTATAGTAAATGGTCAAAACCTAAATATGTAATTGCAAAATAATATAATCTAAAAGAAAGGTTAGAGAATACTTTGTAAACGCATAATAAAGCACTATACTGATGTTATACTATCAGTATAGTGCTGATTTTTTGGTGCAGGGTACTTGACATATATACAATAAATAATGTATCATAAGTTGTAATTGAATATTTAGCTTTATGTTCTCTTTATAAACTATTTTATTGAGAGCTAAGAGGGAAGCAGGTTAGAATCCTGCGCGGTTCCGCCACTGTAATTGTGGAGTTGTCATTTTGGTGTAATACCGCCACTGGGAAACTGGGAAGGTTAATGACAATGATGAAACACTAAGCCAGGAGACCTGCATAAAGTTTTTCTAGCGGCGGATAACCGTATTGGAAAAGGACATACTGGAACCAGTGAATTCGGGCTGTGCATTGCACAGCCTTTTTTGTATTGTAAAAGAATGAGAGGACGCGAAAATGAGGGCTATTTTAAGTACTGTAATGCATACAATTGGTCAAACTGTAATGATACCATGTTTGATAATACTAATTCTATTAATTATAGTTGCCTTATGGCAAGTGGGTGATATTTTAGTAGAAACTATTACAGAACGAAAAAAAATGAAAGAAGATGTGCCGCAGCTATTAAAAGATATACATAATAGCAGTAATGATGAGATAAGAGTAATTATTGAAAAGAGTATGCTTTTAACTAGACAAAAAATTGCAATTTATGAATTAATCGATTCTTCAGACATGAGTAGACCATCACTAGAGGCTTTAGCCGAGAGATTACTTGCAACTGAACAGGAAAAATATGAAAAGGCAGTAGAAATAACGGATTTAGTAGCTAAATTGGGGCCTATGTTTGGCTTACTTGGAACCTTAATCCCTCTTGGGCCTGGGATTATAGCTTTAGGACAAGGTGATACAAAGACTTTATCGGAATCGATTGGTGTAGCTTTTGATACGACAATTGCAGGAATGCTGGCTGCTAGTATCGCATTAGTAATTTCATCAATTAGAAAAAGATGGTATAACGGGTACATGGTCAGTTTAGAATCAATCATGGAATGTATATTAGAAGAGGTGGCACCAAATGATGCGAAATAAAAATAGAATAAGAAAAAATATGCGAACTAGTTTTAATAAGGAAACTATTAATCCTATGGAAAATGTAGCGAATTTAGTAGATGTAATGCTAGTCTTTGCTTGTGCATTGATGATTGCAATCGTTACCTATTGGAAGGTTGATTTAAGCAATGTTCTTGATGTTGTAGATAAAGAACAATTAGTTGAAGTAGAGGATCTTCAAGAGTCAATAAAAGACAAATCACAATCTGATCAGTATGAATCAAAAGGACAGGTTTTTGAAGACCCGGATACAGGTAAAATGTATATAATATCTGACTAAACAATAGAGGATAAATTATATAAAATTTATTATTTAGGAGGAAGAAAATTGAAAAAAGCAAGAACGTTTTTATCTATGTTTTTATGCTTGGTATTAGTATTAGCACAATTTACATATTTTTCATATGGTAGTGATAATATTAACAATCAAGATAATAAGGTAAACAGTGGGATTACTATTTCAGAGATAATAGAAAATCAAGAATTATATAGTAATAATACTGTTTTTCTTGTAAAAAATGGAAATGACTTAAAATTGCTGTCTACATTGGTGGATAGCGGAAAGGATTTTAAAGATAAAATAGTTTATCTTAGTCCAGAAAGTGGTGAGGAAATAGATGTTTCTTCAATACCTTGGGAACCAATAGGAAGTGAAAGCGAAAGGTTTGATGGAACGTTTGATGGGCAGGACTACATAATTAAAGGAATTACGGTGTCTAATAGTGAAAGATACCAAGGACTTTTTGGTGGTGTTGGTGGAACTGTTAAGAACCTTACAGTTGAAGGAGATATAACCGCAAACCAGTACGTAGGCGGAATTACTGGATATGCTACTTCAGGTGCAACTTTCCAGAACTTAAAAAATAGGATTAATTTAACAAATTCTTCTACATTCACGGGCGGTATTGTCGGATATGCAGAAGGTACAGAAGGAACAATTTCTTTTATTAAATGTGAAAATATGGCTACAATTTCAGGGACAGGAAACTTTGCTGGTGGAATTGTAGGAAAGATAGATCAGATAGGATCTAATTTCGAGGATTGTGTCAATAGTGGAACGGTAACTGGTCAGGGTACAAATGTAGCAGGAATTGCAGGATATACACATTCTATGGATATGAGCCCTTCAGTATTCAATAGATGTACGAATAATGGTAAGGTTGAAAATATAGGCACAAATAAAAACTATACAGCAGGTATACTTGGACAGGTAAATTCAGGATATGCAACTATGAGCTATTGTAGTAATGGTGAAAGTGGCAGTGTAGAAGGGAATGGTGGATATACTGCAGGAATAATCGGAAAAAGTGGAACTTTTTTAAACATGAATAACTGTAATAATGCAGGTATAGTATCACAAGCTAATGGTAAAACACCAACTGGAGGAATAATTGGTCAGCTGGATAAAACACCAATAGCTGTGGAAGGTTGCTATAACAGTGGTCATGTAATTGGTAGTGGAACTTATACTGGGGGTATCGTTGGAAACATTGTTGATGGAACAAATTACGGAGTAAAATATTGTTATAACAGTGGTTATGTAATTAGTAATGGTGATTATGTAGGTGGAATTGCCGGAATTGTTGACGGATTTTTTGTGTATTCGCAGGGATACTCATATAGCTATGTATCATATTCATATAATACAGGAACTGTTATTGGTTCAGGGGCTAATACTTATGCAGGAGGAATATCTGGTGCTAATGCAATAAAAAAAGCTGGTTGGCCTGGAATAGAAGGTAGTGGAATATATGGATACAATATTGGATGCTATAACTCCGGTATAATTATGGCTAAAGAAGCTGTAAAAATAGGTGCAATAACTGGATACAAATTCGGTTCAAACTTAAATTGTTGTGCAATACAAGATTTAGATAATTATAAAATTTTACCAGAGGGAGCAAATGAATTATCAGACATAATTGCAAATTACACTACTTATGAGGCAGCTACGTCAGTAGCAGATTCGGTTAATGCAACATTCAATAATAAGGAAGACTTTGCAAGTGGACGTGTGGCATATATTTTAGATGGAGGAGAAACGACTTCAAGAAGTGAAATTTGGGGTCAGGGACTAACGGCTCCTGTAATTGCTGACTCAGTAAACAGGCCTGTTTATAAAGTACTTATAGATGTTAATAAAGATAATATACCCGAAGAAATCCACAATACAATTTCTTATGGTGAGAAAGATGATGTTAATGAATTGTATATTCCTAAGGGATACAATCTGTCTGTAGAAGTAAAATCTGCAGAAGGATATATGCTAAATACTATTGCTGCTTTGGATGCAGAGGGAAATAAGATTACATCTAAGATAACACAGGATAACGAAAAAACGTTTATAGATTTCAAAACACCAGAGGAAGGTAAAACTGTTAGTTTGTCAGCTTCATTTATTAAAATTCCTGAGAATATAGGAGATGAATCAAAAATAACTTTTGATGGAAATGGCGGATTTTTTAAGATTGAAGGTGCAGATAACCTAAATGAAATTAGTAAAACAATAAAAGTGGGAGAGAGAATAGAAAAACCAGCTACACCAGTAAATGGAGCATATGAATTTAGAGGTTGGTTTACAGATAAGGAATGCAAAGAGCCTTTTGATTTTACATCTGTAGTAACAAACTCTATGATAATTTATGCTGGTTGGGATACAGATTCTGATTACCATGATGTGACTTTTGATGCAAACGGTGGGGTATTTGCAGATCACTTAAAGTCAAAGGTTCAGACAGTGAAAGCGGGAAATATTGTTATATTACCTGAAGAACCATCAAGAATAGGATACCTGTTTAGAGGTTGGTTTCAAGATAAAGATATGAATAAAAAATATGATATATCTAATAAGATTTCAGAGGCGGTAACTCTATATGCTGGATGGCAATCTTTAGGCACCGGTGTTGAAGGAGAGCCAGGTTACATTGCACCGCAGTATCTAGTAACATTTAATGCTAATGGTGGATATTTTGATATAGATGGCAGCAAAGTACCTTCTGTAGAAATAATGGTAAATAAAGGGGAGACTATTACTGATGTACCTAGTCCTAAGAGAGATATTGAATCTGCAATTCGATATGATTTTGCTGAGTGGCAGGTTTCTGGTACTACATGGGATAATAATCAGCCAATAAGTGGAAATACAGTTGTAACTGCAAAATGGGAAGAAACAGATGTGTTTGCAGAAATGATGGAACAACATGGTGACAGTGAAGAGGATCCAATAGAAATACCTGATATTGGTACCCTTATAAAGCTTAGAGATTATGTTAATGCAAGAAATAATTGTGATGGAAAACACATAGTGTTAACTGGTGATATTACTTTGCCGGAAGATTGGGAACCAATCGGAAAGTATTCATGGAGGGATGCTGATAGAAGATGTTATTTTGCAGGTAATTTTAATGGTCAAAGTCATACAATAACAATGAAGAGTGGTCAAACAGAGCCATTATTTGGAAGCTTTAATGGTACTTCTTCAGATAGCAAAGTTAATATAAAAAATTTAAATCTTGAAGTAAAAAATACTAACAAGCTTAATTGTGCCTTAGCTATGTATGCTGGCACAAAGGGTCGAATAACAATGTCCAATGTTACTTTAAAGGGTAAGATGGAAAATGCTTCAGCAGGTCTATTATATGGTGTTTTCCAAAACTTTACTATGGAAAACTGCAGGATAAAAAGTGGCAGTATTATAAGTGGAGGCGAGTTAGTTAGTGGTATTGTCTCATTACAAAGAAGTGGCGGCTCTGATGGTACAGACTCTCCAGTTACTATAGTAAAAAATTGTGTTCTTGAAGATAATGTATCCATTATTTCATATGGAGCATCCGGCATATCTGACGCTGCGACGGCAAAAGGCGTTGGGGGCATGATTGCTTACGGATGTGCATATTTTGAAGGATGCGAAAACCATGCTGACTTTATCGTAAAAAGCGTTGAAGGAGGATGTGCCGTTGGTGGAATGATGGGATCTGGAAACTCAGTATCATCCTTAAAGGCTGGGTTTGTAAAATGTATAAATACCGGTAATATCACGGTAACTTCAACAGGAGCCAATGCAAGTGGTATTGGAGGACTTTACGGATCACCGTATAGATACAATGATACATATGCTATTACATTTGAAGATTGCTATAACACAGGAACTATAAAGGTAACAGGCAGAGATGCTAAATATATAGGAGGACTTGCAGGACAGGGATGGAGCTTCAAAGACTGCTATTCCTATGGTGATATTATTGTTCCTAAGACTGCTAAATATATAGGACCATTAAGCGGTGGTAATGAAGGTGAAGCTAATGCAGCAGTTAATTCCTTCTATGGATTTAATAATGATAACTTGGTAACGAATGATACATTTATAGATAATGGTGCAACTAGACAAAGCAGTGAAGACTTTGAAAGTGGTAAAGTTGCTCATCTAATTAAGAAGAAAGCAATCAACAAATGGACTCAGAGTGAGATAAAGAAATATCCAGAGTTAGGAGAACCAAATTATTATAAAATAACAAGTCGTGTTAAAGATGATGATACTTATGGACAAATTGGTACTGTTAAACTATATGCAATTGCAAAGGGAGTTAGTAAGTCATCTACTAGTCAAGGCGAGCTTTATGTACCATACAATACTAAAGTAAAAGTAGTAGCAACTCCGAAAGAAACAGAAATCAAAACCGATGATAAGGGGAATAAGTTTAAATATATATATAGAATTGAAAAGATTATTGTTTCAGGAGATAAAACAATCGAATTGAAAAATGGTGAATCTTTTGAATTTACAACTGATGAGACAGATGTTGAAGTTATATTTAAATGCAAAAAAGAAGCAGTTATTGATGTAATTCCAAGCCCAGGTGATGGAACCGGAACCGGGGAAGGAAATGGAACCGGAGATGGAAATGGAACCGGAACCGGAAACGGGGATGGTACTGGAAACCAAGATGGAGCTGGTAATGGAACAGGCAATAATGGAAATAGTGGTGATTTGACTAAACCTAACACAGGAAATGGAAATGGCAGTGGACAGGGCACAGGAAATGTGGAAGAAGGCGGACATGGTGATCAAACTATTTCTGTCAACACAGAATCAGAAACCAAGCCAGTAGTACGTGAAAAAGAAGCAAAAATGAATAACGCTGAAATTAATAAAGAACAGAAAGAATCATTGAACATAGAAGATGATGGTTCATCACAGTCTTTAGAAGATGATGAAGAAAAAACAACTGTATTCCAAATAATAAAAAAAGTAGTAAAAGAAAATCCTGTGGCAACAGGAGTTGTCGGTATTGCAGTTATAGGTGCTATAGGTTTTGGGGCGTTTAGACGATTTAGAAAAGTACAATAATATTATTTGATTCAAGCAGGGCTTGCCTAGGAAGGAGAAACGGTGGAACAAAAGAGAAAGAACAAAGACATTTTTGTTTTATGTATAAGTATTTTATTAATAATAATGGTAGTTGCCATGTCGTTTTTTAATCCAAAAGTAAGCGAGCCAAAGAATAAATTAACTAATGATATTGAAAAGCTCCAATTGCTATCATCAGCAGAGAAGGACATTTCACTTGAAAATCAACAGGATAATCCTAATAAAGATAATCCGATCACAAAGGAAAATTTAGAAAAAAAAGAAAAGGTAACAAAAAAAGAAAGTGTAACAAAAAAAGAAGAGAAAAAGAAAAACGAAAAAAATGACAATAATAATGAGCAATCAGGGGGAAAGCCAAGTGAAGAAAACCAAGAATATCAGGATTTAGCTGAAGATGCATATGCAGAAAGCACATTGGAAATAAAAAATCTGATAGAAGAAATAGGCATTAATGATGAGCAACAGATTATTTACGCAAAGGCTATTACGGGTGCTGGAAAGGAAACATTACTACAGGCCATTAACGGAATATATTCTATATATTTAAGCACTCAGGGCACGACAATAGTGCAAATAAAGTATAAGGATAATGAGGGGAAAATACAAACCTACATAAAAAAAATTACGTACAAAAGACCGGAAGGCTCAACCCCCCAAAAAAAACAACCAATAATACATACAAACTTGACAGATCAGGCAGTATATACCAACAATCCACTGAACTTTGATATCTGGGTTACTAATTATAGAGGAAAAGAACTGGCATATAACAATATGGAAGTGACAATTAATGGGAGTCCTGCAAATTACGTTGGGGAAATGGGAAGGCAAACCTATAGAGTTACATTAAATACTGGTGCGAATACTATAAAAATAAAAGTAACAGATACTTATCAATACACAGTTACGAAAACTTATACTGTTTATTACAAGTCGGGAAAAGGGAAAATAAAAATTAGCCTGGAGGCTGGTGTAATTGGTAAAAAGTACTTAATAAAGCCAACTACAATGGAAATAGAATCAGGGACTTCCCTTGCATATACCATAGTCCAGTTCTTGGAAAACTATGGCTACGATTATATATATTCAGGTAGCCTGGATGATGGATTTTACTTATCTAAGGTGTCGAAAAAGAATATGATAAAGGGATATAAAATTCCTGGTTCACTAATAAAAAAAATAGAAGAGGATGGGCTGATTTTTGATAAAGACAATTACGAAAATCTTAATGGATTAGGTGAGTTTGATTTTTGTCAGGGATCAGGATGGATGTATTCTATAAACGGAGTATATGCATCTTATGGCCTTGATAAAGCATATGTGCAAGATGGTGATACTGTTAGAATTAGATTTACTCTTGCCTATGGAAAAGACATTGGAGGGTTCTCTGTAACAGGAGGAAGCTACGGTACATTGAAAGACTATGGAAGAGAATGGTAGGAGGGTATACAGATGAATAACGAATCACAGAAAATAATGAACGAGATTAAAAAAGCAATTAAAGGTAAAGATGATGTAATTGAAAAGGTTCTTGTGGCTATATTGGCAAAGGGTCATATTCTTATTGAGGATGTACCAGGAGTAGGAAAAACCACATTAGCATTAGCATTTAGCAAGGCTTTAGGTTTAGATTATAAGCGTATGCAGTTTACTCCCGATGTAGTTCCCTCAGATATTGTTGGCTTTTCAATGTATAATCGACAGACAGAAAAATTTGAATATAAAAGTGGTGCAGTAATATGTAATCTGTTTTTAGCTGATGAAATAAACAGAACATCTAGTAAAACCCAGTCAGCTCTTTTAGAGGTAATGGAAGAAAATCAAATAACAGTGGACGGAAATACTCATGATATACCGTCTCCATTTACTGTAATTGCAACTCAAAATCCTTCAGGTGGTGCAGGTACCCAAATGCTTCCTCAGGCTCAATTAGATAGATTTTTAATTAAAATATCTATGGGATATCCTGATTATGAAAGTCAAATAGAGATATTAAAAGACAGACAGAAGGTGAATCCGATAAATTATTTAGATGAGGTGGCAACAAGAAAGGAAATATCAGATATGCAAAACAGTGTAGATTCTGTTTTTTCCTCAGATGAAATTTTGGGATATATTACCAGACTGGCAGAGGCTACAAGAAATCACAATCTGATTACTTTAGGCATAAGTCCTAGAGGTGCTTTGGCATTAAATAGAGCGGCAAAGGCAAAGGCGTTTATTAACGGAAAAGATTTTGTATTGCCAAAGGATGTAAGAGAGGTTTTCCTTGATGTTTGTGCTCACAGAATTATTCTAAACGCAAAGGCTCGAATTGAAGAGAAAAATGAGACGGATTTACTTAAAGAAATACTTTCCCAGGTAAAGATAGATGAGTAAAAATAGATTGATTTTTATTTTATGGATTATTGTACTCTTGTTATTTTATATTTTTACCGGGAATCTTGCACCGTTATTAGGACTTCTAGGAACATTGATTATTTGGATAGTATCAGTTCTGTGGGCAGTTATGGTTAGACGAAAAGTACAGGTTTTCGTAAATTTACAGGGGTCTTTGGGAAATGAATTTGTTTCTTTATGTGAAATAAAGCTTTCTTCACAAAAAGTATTATACTTTGCAATGGTTTTTGCAGAGCTAGAATATGTAAATTGTTTAACTTTAGATAGGATTAATATAAAATGCAAAGTTCCTAACACAGTAAAAGTGGAGAGCCAGTTTTGCGGCAAAGTACAGGTATATTTGAAGAAGGTAATAGTAAGTGATATTTTTGGAGTATTACGGCTTAAGGTGGAGAATACTCTAGAACCAAAATATGTTGCCCTGATGATTCCGGAGACCTACCAAATAGATTGCAGCCAACAATTGGTGAAACTGATGGATGTAGACGGTATTACATACTCAGAAACTGTAGCAGGATCTGACCCTAGTGAAACCTTTGAGATTAGAGAGTATAAACCAGGTGACAGGGTTAAAGGTATACATTGGAAATTGTCTAATAAATTAGATCAAATAATGTATAAGGAATCTAGTTTTCCTCTAAAAAATTCCATGTTGATATTAATGGAAACAAGCTTTAATCAGAATGGCGACATATTAAAAAGGACAAGTAATGACGTTGTAACTTCAACTATATCATTATCGGAATCTTTACTAGATATGGGAATTAACCATCATATTGGATGGATGAACTATGAAGAGAATAGATTTATTTTACATCAAATAAACACCTCAGATAATCTCATCGGTGTTATTGGTTTTATACTAGGAACGCCTTTTGTAAGTGGTAATGAACAAGTGAAAGAAAAATATTATAAGGAATGTGGTGAGTGTCAATTCCCACATATGGCAATAATCGATGGAAAAATTGAAAATGAACTTAAATTATACAATTGAAAAAGAAAATGTAAATGACTTTAAAATATTGGATTGCATCTTAGGATTATTATGTGGTATCAGCTTTATTATTGCTTTTATTACTACTATTACGGGTAAAATAGCGATGAATTCAAATTTAGATTCATTGCTTAATGATGTAGCAAAAAATATTAGCATGAGATATCTAAATGTGCATGACTATTATGTGAGCAATACTAGTGGAGTGCTTTATTATTTCCTTTTAGGGGTAATAACCATTCTTTTGACAGTGATTTTCAGTATTTCTATTAAGAGAAGATGGTGGGGAGTTTTCATTGTATCTCTATCCATTATCGCAGGGACCTTCGTTTTTCTGCCAAATTCTTTGTGGGTACCGGGGCTTTTATCAATTGGTTTTAACGCATTAGCTATAATATACATAATCTGTTTGGGAAAAAGGCAGAGGAAGTATTTGATTTTCTTGTCAGTGTGTGTTTTTTTTATAAGTATTATTTTTGGCAACGCGTTAATAAATATTAATGGTGATTTTAAACAAACTGAAAGTCCAATAAAAGGTTTTGTTTATGAGATTCGTTTTGGTGATAAGGGTATTGGGAACTTACCATTAGGTGATTTTTCAAATTTAGAGGGATTGGAGCTTTCTAATGATGTATGCTTAAAAGTAAAAATGTCAAAACCACAGTCTTATTATTTAAAAGGTTTTGTTGGTGAAAAATATAATGGTCATGGATGGGAAAAAATCGAGAACAAGGAAAAGGTTAAGTATAATGATTTGTTTTACTGGTTATACAAAAATCAATTTATAAGCCATAGTATAATGTCAACTGCAGAAGAAGAATCAGGCTTGAATTATGAAAAAAATACTATGGAAATTAATAATGTTGGTTCTGACAGACATTATATTTATTTACCATATGAACTTGATAGAATTAAAGATTATACAGAAAACTCTATAGATGATGGTTCCTTAGTTTCGAAAAAGATTTTTGGTGAAAAAAAGTACACCATTACTACAATGGAAAGTAGTGTGGATAATTACTATAATATTTTAAATAAGATCTATAACTTAGACGAAAAAAATAACCAGTTTTTAGAAAATGAGTATAATTATAAAAAATATGTCTATGATAATTATCTTTTTTTACCCCCAAATACCCAAGAGTATTTAAATAGTATTATTGAAAATAAAGGAAAGAAAAATATAAATGAAGTGAAAGCTATAGTGTTAAGATACTTAAACGAATTTAAGTATGACGAAAGTTTGGCATTTAATTTAGACGATGGTGATTTCTTTGAACATTTTACAGAAACTAAATCTGGATATTCAGTTCATTTTGCAACAGCCTCAGCTTTAATATTTAGATACTACGGGATTCCGGCAAGGTACGTAGAAGGGTATTTAATAACACCAAAGGATGTAAAAAGTGGTAAGAAAAATAAGGAAATTAAAGTTAAAGGGACAAATGCCCATGCATGGATGGAGTATTACCAGGATGGTATAGGGTGGATACCTTTTGAAACTACTTCTCCTTATATCGGAGTTATGGGCAGCGAGGATAATATATCATTTCTAGGTGATGCAAATCAGGATAATGATATTAAAGATGGACAAAAGCAAGAAGAAAAAAAACCTAAAGAGAAAAACACAGTATTACAGCAAACAACTATATCTTATATAGGGATTGCAATTTTAGTTTTTTTATTAATTATCTTAATAATAATAATAGTGTTGATACTGTGGACAATCAAGAAAAAAACAGGTAAAAAGAAAAGATTTGATGAGATTGATGATAAGATAGCACTAAAGAGTATGGCCTTTTATGTAATGGAAGTGCTTTATAAAAATGGACTTGAAATGAAAAATATCCCTTATATTGAAATGGGAGAAGAGGTGAAGTCAATTGGTGGAGATGGTATTTATGATGAGTTTATGACCTTCATGAAAATATATGAAAAAGCTTTGTATACTCCGTTTGAGCTTACAAAGGAAGAACGGTTCAAAGCAAAAAACTTTGCTTTGAATATTAAAAAAAGTTTAAGAAAGAGAGGAAAAAAATAAAATGAAAAGAAATGTTTTTCGAAAAGCGCTCTCCATAGTTTTATGTATATCTATGGTTTTATCGTTTACCGCTTTTGCATCAGCTGCAACTGCAAATCCAGGGAAAGTAATTAAAAATGATTGGACAAACTTTAGAGGAAACGCTGAGAATAATGGGGTGACTAGTTCATTGGTTCCGAAAACCCCTGAATCAGCAATGCTTTATTGGGCATCAAAGCATGGTACTGGATGGTCAGCGGCACCGGGTTCACCGATATTAAAAGATGGATATTTATATTTTAATGCAGGTGATGAAATTATAAAAATGGATGCTATGAGTGGTGAGATTGTTGCTAAGGGTCAGATGGTAGCAAAATCAGCATTTAGCATTTGTCCTCCTACTTATGCAAAGGGCAAAATTTTTATGGCACTATCAAATGGTAGAATTCAGGCTTTTGATGCAAAGACATTAAAGTCTTTATGGGTATATAGCGATGAATTAAAGGGTCAGCCAAATACTCCAATTACATATCATAAGGGGCATATTTATGCAGGATTTTGGAGAAGTGAAGTTTCAGATGCAAATTTTGTATGTTTATCTATTACTGATCCAAACCCAAAGAAAAGCACAGAAGATAAAAAGGCAAAATGGACTCACACATCAAAAGGTGGCTTTTATTGGGCAGGTGCATATGCTTGTGATGATTTTGTCTTAGTAGGAACAGATGATGGTCACGGTGGATATACAAGCCAGACATCAAATTTATTATGCTTCCAACCAAAAACAGGTAAGATATTAGATAAGATAACTGGTTTGAATGCTGATATCAGAAGCAATGTGTCTTACTACGAAAAAACTGATAGATATTACTTTACTTCAAAAGGAGGAAGCTTCTATTCTGTAAAAGTGTCTAAATCCGGAAAAATAAGTGATTTAAAGTCAATAGATTTAGGCGGAATGAGTACATCGACTCCTGCAATATATAACGGAAGAGCATATGTAGGTGTATCAGGAGAGGCTCAGTTTGGCACTTATGGAGGCCATAATATTACAGTAATTGATCTAGCTTCATGGAAGATAGCATATAGCGCCCCAACTATGGGGTATCCTCAGACAAGTGGATTAGTTTCTACAGCTTATGAAGACACAGACGGTTATGTCTATGTTTATTTCTTTGAAAATTATACACCGGGTAAACTTAGATTCATTAAGGATAAGCCAGGGCAAACAAAAGTAGTTGATGGCATAGCTGAGACATTTAATTTAAATGGTAAGGAAACAAAAATAGATACTGCGCCATCTTTATTTACACCACAAAATGCACAGGCGCAATATGCAATCTGCAGTCCCATAGTAGACGAATATGGTACTATATATTTTAAGAATGATTCATGTCATGTTATGGCATTAGGAAGTAAAATAAATAGTATAGAGATTGTAAAGAAACCAAGACAATCAAGATATGATATAGGTGATAAAGCAAATTTAAATGGAATAAAGGTAGTTGCAAAACTTGCAAATGGGTTGACTAGAGATGTTTCGGATTACGTAAAGGCATCTGATGAACCAATTACTGAAGAACAGACTGACTTGACTGTCTTTTATCCATATTCAATGTATAATGATGTTGAAGAGGCAGAACCAATTTATACCACATTGGATATTAAAGTAAATGATAAAGAACAATCTGATTTAAATAATGCTTCTAAGAAAGCTATAGCAAAATCAAAGGTATCTGGCTTAAAAGTTAAAGCTGCACCGCACAAAGCTAAGTTATCATGGAAGAAGATTACATCTGCATCAGGATATCAGATTTCAAGAGCTTTAAAGGAAAAGGGAACTTATAAAGTTGTAAAAACTACAACATCAGGCTCTACGGTAAAATATATTAACAAATCATTGAAATCTAAAAAAACATACTACTATAAAGTTAGAGCTTATAAAACTGTCAATGGAGAAAAGTATTATGGAAAATGGTCTAAAATTCAAAGAATAAAGGTAAAGTAAAATAATGAGAAATATATCGAAAAAAACATTACTTATATTTTGTATTGCTTTAAGCATTTTTCTTTTGATAGGATGTAGCAGTGGGGAAAACAAATATAAAACAGCACTAGAAGACACTGGCAAAAGCATATATATGTCACTTACGGCGCCGCAAACAGGGCCGATAGGTGGCGAATGGGCAATCATTGGCCTTGCAAGGAACAATTATAATGTCGAGGATGGATATTATGAAAAGTACATCGCAAACACTGAGAATTATGTTAAAAAGCTAAAAGGTGTATTAAATACTGAAACGGGATACAAATACACTGAGTATTCTAGAATAATTCTGGCCTTTACGGCTTTAGGTGAAGATGTAACGTCTATAAGCGGTTATAATTTTCTTGAAAAATTGTCCGATATGGATAACGTCTGTAGACAGGGTACAAACGGACCAATTTGGGCTTTATTAGCTTTTGACAGCGGAAACTATGACATACCTAAGAACAAGGAAAACAAAAGTCAAACTACCAGGGAAGGTCTTATAACTGAGATACTAGAAAAGCAACTTGATGATGGGGGATGGGACGTTGCCGATGTAGAGGCGGATCCTGACATGACAGCCATGGCATTGACATCGCTGGCTCCATATTACACTAATTCCTCTGATAATATTGATGAAATAAGTGGGGACCTTATGGATCGAATAAAAGCTGCAGTAGATAAGGGAATCAATACTTTATCATCCATACAGTCTGAAAGTGGTACATATAGTAGTATGGGTGGCGAATCTGCAGAAAGCAGTAGTCAAGTTATAGTTGCGCTTTCCGCATTAGGTGTTGATGCTGGAGCAGATAATAGATTTATAAAAAATAAAAATACTGCGTTAGATGGACTACTTAAATTTTATGATAATGATGGTGGTTTTTATCATACTAATGGAGAAGAAAAGCCTAACCAAATGGCAACGGAACAGGCATATTATGCATTAGTTTCATATGACAGATATAAAAATAATAAAAATGCGCTATTTCAAATGACAGATAACTAATATAATTATTAAGATACCTCTAAAATATATAAATAATTAGAGGTATCTTTTTTATATTTTAAAGTACACAAAAAAAACACCGTATGACCATAACTGTACTACGGTGTTGTTGGAAACAATAGATAAAATGAGATTTATTCTGTCGGTGCTTCATCAACCTTTTCACTTAGAATTTTTTCATACTCTGCAAATATTGCATCTTTAATCTTGTTTCTTGTTTCAGATACAAGAGGATGAGCAATATCTCTAAAGTCTCCTTCGCCCATTTTTCTGCTAGGCATAGCAATAAATAATCCGTTCTGTCCTTCAATAATTTTGATATCATGTACTACAAATTCATCATCAAAAGTAATTGAAACTACAGCTTTCATTTTTCCTTCATCGTTTACTTTTCGAATTCTTACATCAGTAATTTTCATTGTGTGACCACCTTTCTTGCCTATAATTGTCATCATTATACACTACTTTCCAATATTTAGCAAGAAATATTTCTAAAAAATCTGATAATTAGAAAATGTTTCTATTTGGGAAGACATCTATAGTTTTCTTTTCTTCATCAACATCCCCCATATATACTATAGCTGTGTACTCATTAATCTTTTTCTTTTCTGGTAAAACACTGGCAATAGCAAGCCCTATGCCAACTACAGACACATCAAACTCACCGAGTATCTCCTGAATTCCTTTAATACTACCGCCACCTCTCATAAAATCATCGATGACTATAGCTTTTGAACCTGGAACAACAGCACGTTTTGAAATTGACATTTTTTGGACTCTATCATAAGATCCTGAGAAATAGTTTATACTTACTGTGGAGCCTTCTGAAACTTTTGCTTCTCTTCTAATAATAACTAGAGGCAAATTCATTTGGTTAGCAACCATTGAAGCTAAGGGGATACCTTTTGTTTCTACTGTTGCTACGTAGTCGGCACCTGAATTTTTAAACTTTTTTACAAAAACAGTTGATAGGGATCGTACTAAGCATGTATCGAACATTATGTCTGAAGTATATAAAAATCCTCCGCCCAATATTCTACTTCCATCTTTTATTCTATCACATAAGTTTTCTTGTAATGTTATTAAATTTTCCGGAGAAATGTCAGGTATATACCTAACTCCTCCTTTTGCACCGGGAATGGTTTCGATATAACCTGTGCCAGTAATTGAAACGGCAGAGTTAGCAGCAGAGATATCTTCGCTGATACTAGATTTTGCTGCTCCAAAGCAATCGCAGAAATATTGTAATGGGTATAATTTTCCAGGCGAATCCGTTAAAAATTTAATAATGGCGCCTACGCGTTCAGTTCGTTTCATTTTTTTATTTCCCTTCAAAAATATTACTTATATATTTTATTAGTTTTTTGTTTTTTTGTCAAATTAGAAGTACTTTTTAAAAAAATTGTGTTATAATAAGCCTATATGTTTAAAATAAATATATATCATAAGTAAGGATTTCGGAAGGAGCGGGCGATGATTAATTTGTCTGATTTTAATAATATACATTGCATTGGTATCGGAGGCATTGGACTTTCAGCCATAGCAGAAATTTTAGTATCAAGAGGATATAAGGTATCAGGGTCTGATATGAAGGCTTCAGATATTACAGATAATTTAGAAAAAAAAGGTGTAAAGATTTTTATAGGCCATAGAGGAGAAAATGTTGACAATGCCGATTTAGTTGTTTATTCAGCAGCAGTATCTCAGGAGAATCCTGAAATAGTAAGGGCAAAAAGCCGAAACATAAAAATAGCAACAAGAGCGGAATTGTTAGGAGTACTAATGGATGAATATGAAAGCAGTATAGCCATTAGCGGTACCCACGGAAAGACAACAACTACCTCTATGGTTTCTTTAATTTTAGACAGAGCTAAAATGGAACCTACAATTTTAGTAGGAGGTAATTTGGCTGAAATCGGAGGAAATGTCAAGGTTGGTAGCAGTGATTATTTTGTAACAGAAGCATGTGAATATATGGACAGCTTTTTAAACTTAAGACCTAAGATAGAAGTTATTCTAAACATTGACTCGGATCATTTAGATTACTTCAAGGATATTGAGCACATCGTAAACAGCTTTGATCAGTTTACAAAACTTATACCATCTGGTGGTAAAATAATAGCTTATGATGCTAATCCATTTGTGAATAGGATTGTATCTAACATTCCAAATGCAATAACCTTCGGTTATAATGATAACTGCACTTATTCAATAAATAACGTAGCATTTAATAATTTAGGTACACCTAAATTTGAGATATACTATATGGGCAAAAAACTGGCTGAGATACAACTTTCGGTTCCGGGAGAACATAATATATTAAATGCAGTGGCAGCTTTTTCATGCTGTCATCAATTAGGAGTCCCTGTAAATGTAATAGTAGAAACTTTAGAAAACTTTAAAGGGACACAGAGACGATTTGATATAGTAGGAAAAACAGAAAAGTGTGTAACTGTTGTAGACGATTATGCTCATCATCCTACAGAAATTAAAGCTACACTATCTGCGGCACAGAATATTCCTCATAATGATTTATGGTGCATTTTTCAGCCTCACACGTATACTAGAACGTTAGCTTTATTTGATGAGTTTGCTGAATCATTTGAGCAAGCAGATAAACTTGTATTAGCAGAGATTTATGCAGCAAGGGAGAAAAATATACACAAGATTTCATCTAAGGAACTAGCAGATAAAATAAAAAAAGCACATCCTGATAAGGATGTTATTTATATGGAAGATTTCGAAGAAATCGCAGATCTGGTAAGAAAAAACACAAGAGAGAATGATTTAGTGATAACAATGGGCGCTGGCGATATTTATAAAGTTGGTGAGATGATTCTAGGAGTATAGATATGACTTTTTTAGAGTATAAAGAAAAAGAAAGCTTAAGATTAAAAATAAATATAAAACATCTTGAAAATGGCGTTAATTTTATAGATATAAATACGGCATATATAGATGAATCTGTAAAAATTGGACAGGGTACTTTAATTGGACCTTGTGTAACTATAGAAGGTGATACAACTATAGGTGAAAATTGTTTAATATTACAGAATACCAGAATAAAAGACTCTGAGATTGAGATGAATGTAGAAATTCAAAGTTCTGTAATAATTGAAAGCAAGATTGGTAGTGGTACTAAAATAGGACCATTTGCATATTTAAGGCCAGGGAATACAATAGGAAAGAATTGTAAAATTGGCGATTTTGTAGAAGTTAAGAATTCGTCCTTTGGAGACGGTTCAAAAGCATCACACCTTACATATATAGGGGATGGAGATGTAGGATGTGATGTTAATATAGGGTGTGGGGTTGTGTTTGTCAATTATGACGGTACAAATAAGCACCGCTGTCTTGTTAAGGACGGCGCTTTTATTGGTTGTAACACCAATTTAGTTGCACCAGTTACCGTATGCGAGGGGGCATATGTTGGTGCTGGAACAACTGTAACAAAGAACGTTCCAGAAGATGCACTTTGTGTTGCAAGGGCTAAAGAACGAATTATTGAGGGATGGGGTCAAAGAAGAGGATTATACAGAAAAAAAGATAGTATAAAGAAATCGAAAGAAGAGGTGTAAAAAACATGAAAAACGGCGCGTTTTCAGATTACAAAGTATTTGCTGGCAATGCACATATTGAACTAGCAGAGGAGATTGCTTCTATAATGGGGAAACCTTTAGGGAAAGCAACAGTAACTAAGTTTAGTGACGGAGAAATTTCAGTAAACCTATGGGAGTCTGTTAGAGGGATTGACGTTTATATTGTACAGCCAACTTGCAATCCGGTTAACGACAACTTAATGGAATTATTAATAATGATTGATGCAATGAAAAGAGCTTCAGCAGGTAGAATAAATGCAGTAATTCCTTATTATGGTTATGCCAGACAGGATAGGAAGGCTAAAGCAAGAGACCCGATCACAGCTAAATTAGTAGCAAATTTAATAACGGCTGCAGGTGCAGACAGAGTAGTATCAATGGATCTACATGCTAACCAAATTCAGGGTTATTTTGATATTCCAGTGGATCATCTGGTAGGTATGCCGATTTTAGCTAGATATTTTAAAGAGAAAAATTTAGAAGACGTAGTTATTGTATCTCCAGACCATGGAAGTGTAACAAGAGCAAGAAATATGGCAGAAATCTTAGATTGTCCTATTGCAATTGTGGACAAGCGAAGACCTGAGCCTAATAAGAGTGAAATTATGAATATAATTGGTAATATAGAAGGTAAAAACTGTATTATCTTAGACGATATGATTGATACTGCAGGGACAATTACTAATGCTGCTAACGCAATTAAAGAATTAGGCGCAAAAAATGTCTATGCGTGTGCAACTCACCCTGTTTTATCAGGACCTGCAATAGAAAGATTAGAAAAATCAACAATTGAAGAGTTAGTTCTTTTAAATACTTTACCTTTGTCAGAAGATAAGAAAACAGACAAAATGACATTCTTATCAGTTGCTCCTTTATTTGCAGAGGCTATGACAAGAGTATTTACAAACGGTTCAATAAGTAAGTTATTTGACTAATATATTTAAGGAAAAAACCATGTATGTAATAGTAGGACTTGGAAACCCGGGGAAAAAATACGAAAATACTAGGCATAATATGGGCTTTATGGCCATAGACCTATTGGCAGATAAGTTCGGTATTAAAGTGGATAAGATTAAACATAAAGCTTTGATTGGCGAGGGTAGAATCGCCAATCAAAAAGTTTTATTGGCAAAACCACAAACGTATATGAATCTTAGTGGTGAATCGGTAAGAGAAATATTATCTTATTATAAGGTAGATGTTGAGAATTTAATCGTTATATATGATGATATAGATATCCCCACAGGTACCATAAGAATTAGAAAATTTGGTAGTGCTGGGACTCATAACGGTATGAGATCCGTAGTCTACCAGCTTAAATCCGATAGATTTCCTCGTATAAGAGTAGGTATAGGTAGTGAAGAACACAAAAACCTTATTAATTTTGTTGTGGGAGGCGTTACGAAAAAAGAAGTTACACTTCTTGAAGACTCCTTGACAAAAACCTCAGAAGCTATAGAATCTATATTAAGTGATGGCATAGATAAGGCTATGAACCTATATAATATAAAGAAGAGGGCAAAAAAAGAAGATGAGGAAAACGGGAATAATTAATATTTCTGGTATCTCTGAAAGTCGTTTAGCCCCAGTGGCTGCAGATATTTCTAAAGAAGAAGGACAGAGCTTAATTATAGTAGCTTCTTTAACCAGAGCGAAAAGGTTAGCTTCAGATCTTTCTTTTTTTACTTCTAAAGAAATATTTGTATTACCTTCAGAGGACCAGGTTTTTCTGCGTTATGATGCAAAAAACCATGATCAGTTAATTGAAAGATTAAAAATACTTAAGGCGCTAAGAACAAATGCAGAGTGTATTGTTATAGCGCCAGTTTCTGCTGCAATAAAAAAGATTACCCCACATAAATATTTTGAAGAAGAATCTCTAAAATTGAATTTAGGTGATGATATAAACCTTTCTAATGTTAGAGAAAACTTAGTTTCTTTGGGATACGATAGGGTTGATATCGTAGACAGAAGAGGAGAATTTTCTATACGAGGTGGAATTATAGATATATTTACGCCTGACGGTGAAAACCCTTATAGAATTGAACTATTCGACACTGAGGTGGACTCAATAAGAAGTTTTGACATTGAAACACAAAGATCAATTGAAAATTTGAAATATATCGAAGTTTACCCGGCAGAACAAGTATTAATAAAAAAAGAAGTATTTGATAAGGGTGCAGATAACTTAAGAAAAGAATATTCCAATTATATAAAAAAACTTATAAAAAAAGCTGATGGCAATGAGAAAATCCTCAAAGCTATAGATAATTTAGAAAAAAGAAAAGAAGAGCTATGCGAATATATAAAAAATGTTTCTAATCTGCAAATGCTGGAGAACTATCTTCACTATTTTTATGAGGGAACGGAATATCTATGGGATTATATGTATAATGGTCCTATAATTATTGATGACCCAGATAGAATATATCAATTTCTAGATTCCAGAACAAGCGAAATAAAAGAAGATTTCAATGTAATGCTTGAAAGGGGTCAAGTAATTCCTAAAGACATAGAGTTGGTATCAGATAAAACTGACTTTTTAAAAGTATATAATGAAAAGTCGGTTTATGTTACTACACCATTTCCTAAAGCTATTAAAGGCATTGAATCCTATGCGGAAGTTCACAATATTTCAAGCAGACAGATGATTTCCTTTAACGGAAGAATGGAAGTTTTGGAAAGTGAGCTAAAAAGTTATGCTAAAAAGAACTATACAATTTTTTTAGTATCATCAACAAAAGAAAAGTCGGATAATTTAAAAGAATTCATAGGTAGAATAGGCTTACTTGGAAAAGTAATTTTTAAAGAAGGCACCTTAACTTCAGGCATGGATTTTCCGGATAAAAAAATATGTTATATCTGTGAAAATGACATATTTAATAGCCATAAATCTGCCAAGAAAAAGAAGAACAAGTCAAAAGGTCAAAAAATTCAGAGTTTTGCCGATATGCGAAAAGGTGATTATGTAGTTCATGAGAACCATGGTATCGGAAAATTTTTAGGTATAGAGCAATTAACTGTTCAAGGAGATAAAAAAGATTATCTTAAGATAAAATATGCTGGAAATGATATTTTGTATGTACCAGTAGAACAGATGGATATAGTTCAGAAATATATCGGATCTGATGGAATCACACCAAAGATTAATAAGTTGTCTGGCGGGGAGTGGAAAGTCACAAAAGCAAATGCTAAAGCTGCCATTGCCAACATGGCCAAAGATTTGATCGATTTATATGCAAAACGTAAAATGGAGAAAGGCTATAGTTTTGGGAAGGATACTATATGGCAAAAAGAATTTGAAGATAGTTTCCCTTATGTTGAGACTGATGATCAACTTCAGGCTGTAGAAGAAATAAAAGAAGATATGGAGAAACCTATTGCCATGGATAGACTCCTTTGCGGTGATGTTGGATTTGGCAAAACAGAGGTTGCGGCTAGAGCGCTATTCAAGTGCCTTGCAGATGGAAAGCAGGCAGTAGTATTAGTTCCCACAACAATACTTGCAAATCAGCATTACTATACCTTAAAAGACAGGTTTGAAAAATTTCCTTTTACTGTTGAAATGCTTTCAAGATTTAGAAGTGAACAAAAACAAAAATCAATAATTGAAAAATTAGAGAATGGAACTATAGATTTAATTATAGGAACACATAGAATTTTATCTAAAGATATAAAATTTAAAGATCTTGGCCTTCTCGTTATCGACGAAGAACAGCGATTCGGCGTTGCCCATAAAGAAACCATAAAACAGCTTAAACGTAATGTAGATGTACTTACACTTTCGGCTACTCCAATTCCAAGGACTCTAAATATGTCGCTTACAGGGATAAAGGATATGAGTTTAATCGAAGAACCTCCAGAAGAGAGATATCCTGTACAAACTTATGTATTAGAGCAAGAAGATAGTATTTTACAAGATGTAATCGAACGTGAGCTTGGTAGAGGTGGTCAAGTTTATATTGTGTATAACAGGGTTAAAGGCATATACAGTATTGCAGAAAAAATTCAAAGCTTAGTCCCTGATGCTTTGATAGCTGTGGGACATGGACAAATGAATGAAAGAGTTTTAGAAGATGTTATGTTAGGTTTTATTAATGGTGATTCGAATGTACTTATTTCTACAACAATAATCGAATCTGGAATTGATATTCCTAACGCAAATACAATGGTGATTTTAGATGCAGACAGGTTTGGCCTATCTCAATTATATCAATTACGTGGAAGGGTAGGAAGATCTAACAAAATAGCATATGCCTATTTAATGTACCAAAAAGATAAAGTACTATCAGAAATTGCAGAAAAAAGGCTTAAGGCAATAAAAGAATTCACAGAGTTTGGAGCGGGTTTTAAAGTAGCAATGAGAGATCTTGAGATTCGTGGGGCTGGCAATCTTCTGGGAAGTGAACAATCTGGACATATGATGAGCATCGGATATGAACTTTATTGCAAATTGGTAGATGATGCTATTCGAGGGTTGCAAGGCGAATTTGTCAATGAAAACAAAGAAGAAACATCTGTAGAACTTAAAGTTACAGCAAATATTCCAAATAGATATATTGAAAATGAGACCTTAAAATTACAGATGTATAAAAAAATTGCCAATATAAAAACTATCGAAGATGAAGATGAGATAATAGATGAACTTTTAGATAGATTTGGGGATGTTCCTAAAGAAACAATTAATCTAGTAAGAGTCTCTCATATTAGAACCCTTGCTGAAGATCTTTCAGCAACTAGAATATATGAAAATCAAGGCAAAATAGTAATCAACTTTGCTAAAGAAAATCCCCTTAATGGATTTTCCTTAATGAGTGTAAGCCAAGCTTTTGGAAGTAAAGTTTTCTTCCATGGTGGTATTGAGCCCTTTTTAAGATTAACAACAACCAATAAGACGAAATTAGATGATGTAATTAAACTTTTATCTATAATTTCCGAAAACAAAAAGACTAAAGAGCTGCCAAATTAAAACAGCTCTTTTGTGTTTTTTGATTAGCTTTCCATCTGTCTACCTAGAAAGGCAGATCCTAACTCTGCAGCCTTTAATTCAATATCCCCTAAGGTATTTCCTTCTTTTGGAATAATCATAATTGATCCAATTGCATCACCTTGAGATATAATTGGAACCACCATTTTATTGTCGTTAAGATATCTGTTTTTGCTCTGTATAATTCTATCAAGTTCAAAATCGATTTTTTTGTCATTGAATTCTTTTTTTTGTAGGCCGGCAGCGGCTATAACTTGGTCTGTGTCAGAAATTACAACTGTGCAACCAATAACGGAGGCCGTAGTTTCTGCTAATTCGTCGGCAAATTGACTAAGGTCATTTATTGGTGAATATTTTTTTAAGATTACCTCACCAGTGTTGCTTGTATAAATTTCAAGAGGGTCTCCTTCTCTTATTCTTAATACACGTCTAATTTCTTTAGGAACCACCACTCTTCCAAGATCATCAATTCTTCTTACAATTCCTGTCGCTTTCATGTAAATAATTCTCCTTTAATCAAATATTGTAAATTTAGTTTCTGTGAAAAACATAAATTTATACTGTGAAATATAGAAATTTATAATAATAAATGTTATAATCTCTGTTATGGTAAAATTGCCAAAAATATTAATTGTTTTTTGAAAATTCAAAATGATTGGAGGAAATATGATATTTAAAAATATATCCATTTTAAATAAAGATTTTGAAGTAGAAGATAATATGTATGTAGCCGTTGGGGGCGATAAAATCGAATATATTGGAAAAGAGATGCCGGAAAGCTTTTCCGGTGAGGAGTATGATGGACGTGGAAAACTTTTAATGCCCGGCTTTTACAATTCTCATGGGCATTCACCTATGTCTTTGATGAGAGGATATGGTGAAAATCTTGCATTACAGGATTGGCTGAACAAAAAGATTTTTCCTTTTGAAGCTAAGCTTACGCATAATGCAGTTTATTGGGGTACACTTCTATCCATGGCAGAATCATTACGCTTTGGAATAGTGTCAACTACAGATATGTATTATTTTGTTGAAGATATGGCACAGGCTGTTTTAGACAGTGGAGCAAAAAATAATATTTCTCGCAGTATAGTAAATTTTTCAGGTGAAAACTTTTCAGAGATGGAATCTTATAAAGAGATGAAATATGCCGTAGAAAATCTTCATGGTCTTGGCGAAGGTCGAATTATAATAGATTCAAGCCTTCATGGAGAATATACTTCTGACGAGAACACTGCAAGAGCTTTAGCGGAACTTACAAAAGAACTTGGTCTTAACATGCATGTTCATGTTTCAGAAACAAAAACAGAACATATTCAATGCAAAGAGAGGCATGAAGGACTTACACCTGTTGAATATTTAAATCAATGTGGAATCTTTGATTCTCATTGTGTAGCTGCACATTGTATTTGGATTGAAGGCGATGATTTTGATATTTTAAAAGAAAAAGACGTTACAGTTGCAACTAACCCAGTAAGCAACTTAAAGTTGGCAAGTGGTATATGTGATGTTGATAAAATATTAAAAAAAGAAATTAATTTGGCAATCGGAACTGACAGTGTGGCAAGCAATAATAGCTTGAACTTTATGGAGGAAATGAAAATACTGGCTCTTCTCGCCAAGGAAAAAAGCGGGGACCCTTCTAAGGTTACTGCAAAAGAAGTGTTGACGGCTGCCACTTGGGGTGGTGCTTACGGCCAGGGTAGAATGGATTGCGGCAAAATTGACTTAGGTTTTAAGGCGGATTTAATTGTAATTGATACTAGCGTAGCAAATATGGGACCAATTCATAATATGGCTAATAATTTAGTATATTCTTCTTCGGGAAGTGATATAGTATTAACAATGGTCGATGGAAAAGTTTTGTATGAAAAAGGTGAGTATAAAACTATTGACCTTGAAAAAACACTTTTTGAAGCACAGAAGGCTACTGATAAAATTTTAAAAGAAATATAAAAATTAAAGGGGACTTTTATGTCAAAGGATACGGGAAACAAATTTATCAAGGGCGCTGCTATATTAGGTATTGCAGGGGTCATCATCAAGTTTTTAGGGGCATTTTTTAGAATTCCACTAACAAATAAAATAGGTACTGCTGGAATGGCTTATTATGGTGTAGCCTACACGGTATATTCTGTTTTTTTAGTTCTATCTACAGCAGGTATACCGGTAGCTATTTCTAAAATGGTCTCGGAAAGAATTGCTTTAAATAATTATGGAGGGGCACACAAAGTATTTAGAGTATCATTTCTGTTACTTTTTTCATTAGGTGCAATATCATTCATAATATGCTTTTTTGGTGCACCATTAATTGCAGAAATGGTAAAACTTCCAGACTCAGAGCTGTCATTAAAAGCAATTGCTCCAGCATTGTTCATTGTACCGATTTTCTCTGCATTTAGAGGGTATTTCCAAGGTAGGCAAAACATGAACCCTACAGCTATATCGGAAATTACTGAGCAGATTATAAGGGTAATCGTAGGATTGACTTTAGCTTTTAGTCTAGTTAAAGTTGGCTTGTCAGAGGCTGCTGCAGGTGCCACATTTGGAGCTTCAGCAGGAGCTATAGGCGGACTTGGAATAATCGTAGTAATTTATCTTCTCAATAGAAGAGCTATCCATACTAAAATAAAAAAACATCCACAGAATATTGAAGGCACCAAAGAAATTTTATGGAAAATTTTAGCCATAGCTATCCCTATAATAATCGGTGCAGAGATATGGCCTATAATGACCACTATCGATACTACAATAATTATGAATCGATTACAGGCAACAGGATGGACTCTGGATGAAGCAACAAATTTATATGGTATGTTGAGTGGGTTCTGCAATTCATTGATAGCTTTTCCTCAGGTATTTACTCAAGCCGTAGCGGTAAGTTTAGTGCCTGCAATTTCTGCATCATTTATGAGAAGGGAAAGAGAAAAAGTAAAAGAAAATGTAGAATTAGGTATAAGGACAACATTAATAATGGCTTTTCCATGTGCTTTAGGTATTTTTGCTTTAGCTGAACCAATATTAAGGTTGCTTTATATAAAACAGCAGGCAAGTGCTGTTGCAGCAGCACCAACACTGATGATAATGTCTATAAGTGTAATATTTCTAGCTGTAGCACAGACATATACTGGAATACTTCAGGGCATAGGTAAACAAACCGTACCGGTTAAAAATCTTGCAATTGGTGCAGTAGTAAAGATTGCTGTTACATTTATATTAGTAGGAATAAAACCGATTAATATTAAAGGTGCGGCTATAGGAACAATGGTAGCCTATATAATAGCATTAATTTTAAACCAAAGAGCGGTTCACAAATACACAGATGCAAAACTAGATTTCACACTATCATATTTAAAGCCTGGCTTAGCGGCAACTGTTATGGGTATATGTGCTTATGCTTCTTACAGACTACTTATGATTGTCTCAGGAAGTAATACTATCTCTACAGTTTTAGCTATTGGTATAGGTGCTATTGTATATGTAGTAATGATATTTATGGTTAAAGCAATAACAAGAGAAGAGCTGCTTAGAGTTCCTAAAGGTGAAAAAATAGTAAAATTATTAAATAAGTTTATAAAATAGGTGGAATAATGTATAAGGAAGAATATAAAAATTTATATATTCAGGGTGATACTAACGAGGAAGCTTTCCAACGCCTTGTAGAAATTGTAAAAGTTTTAAGAAAAGAGTGTCCATGGGATAAAGCACAGACTCATATGTCATTAACTAAGTGTATGCTAGAAGAAGCATATGAAGTTGTAGAAGCTATAAATAATCAGGATATAGAAAATATCAAAGAGGAGCTTGGAGATGTCCTTCTTCAGGTGGTATTTCATGGTACTCTGGGAGAGGAAAATGGTAATTTAGCTATAAAAGATATAGTTAATGGAGAATGCGATAAAATGATACGTCGACATCCGCACATTTTTTTAGAAGAAAACGTTAAAACTATTGACAAAGCCCTTGAAAAATGGGAAAATATGAAAAGTAAAGAACAAGGATTAGAAAGTCATACCCAGCGACTAAAAAATGTTCCGGTTGCTTTACCAGCACTAATGCGAAGCTATAAGATTCAGAAGAGGGCTGCAGATGTTGGTTTTGATTGGGACAATATAAATGAAGCTTTTTCTAAGATAGAAGAGGAGTCATTGGAATTGAGTGAGGCTATTAAAAGTGGTGATAAGAAGGATATGACAGAAGAACTTGGGGATTTACTTTTTTCTGTGGTAAATGTATCAAGATTTCTTGATATCGATCCAGAAGAAGCTCTGAATAGAACTTCACTGAAGTTTATAAAAAGATTTGAATTCATTGAAGGACAAGCTCTATCTCAAAGTAAAAATCTAAAAGATATGACTATTGAAGAAATGGACAGGCTTTGGAATGAATCGAAACTAATTTAGGTTAAGTTTAATACTTATTGGTATTATTTAAGGAGGATTTATAATGAATAAGGCAGAACTAGTTGCTGCAGTTGCAGAGAAAACAAATTTTACTAAGAAAGACGCAGAAGTTGCTATTAACGCATTCTTAGCAAGTGTTGAAGAAGCTTTAGTAAAGGGTGAAAAAGTACAGTTAATAGGATTTGGTACTTTTGAAACTCGTGAAAGAAAAGCAAGACAGGGAAGAAACCCTAGAAAGCCAGAAGAAATAATCCAGATTGAAGCTTCAAAAGCTCCTGTTTTCAAAGCAGGAAAGGCTCTTAAGGATGCTGTAAACAAATAAAATACAAAGGGGCAACTAAGGTTGCCCTGTTTTTTTTTAGAGGTAATTATGAGAATAGATAAGTTTTTAAAAAATTCCAGATTAATAAAGCGGAGAACTGTTGCAAAAGATGCTTGTGACCAGGAACGAGTTTCTGTTAATGGAAAGGTTGTTAAAGCTGGTGCAGAAGTTAAGGTGGGAGACATAATTCATATTGAATTTGGCAATAGCTCTATTGATGCTAAGGTTTTAAACCTAAGTGAATCATGTAAAAAAGAAGATGCTGCAACAATGTATGAGATATTATAAATTATAAAAAAAGTCGACTATGCTAAGTCGACTTTTTTGATTATTTTATTCCAAACTACTGGGATTAAAAAAGTTTGGACTGGGATTGCAAATGCACATTTTATAAGACGCATAGGCAGAAGGGCAAGATAACCTTGTCCCATTAAAATTGTCAGCCATAAAGTGTCTAGGCCTAGGTTTAATACTAGAACTACGATTAAACTGGCAATTAAGGTTCTTTTTGGCGTAATCTGTTTGCCGTGAAGGACAATACCAAATACTAGTCCTGTAAGGAAAGCTGTTAAAGTAAATCCGGGGAAGTAACCACCACCCGTTGGGAAAATCAACATTCCTAGAATATCACCCACAGCGTAAGCTATAGATGAATATATGGGGCCAAACATGATTGCAACCATTGCAACCGGTAAAAAACCAAAACCGATTCTTAGAAATGCAGTATTGATAGAACAAAATCTAGTCAGTACAATTTCTAAGGCAATAAAAAAAGCAATTACAACCAGCTTATATGTTTTAGAATTTCTCTCCATAAACTACTCCTTTCTTCTTTAGTGTAACTACACTAAAGTGAAACGAGCATAGACAGCTAGTTACATTGCTTATAACAGCACTTTAATGTAGTAGTGGACGCAATATTGCACCGCGGTAAGACCTTCGTTCATAAGCAACATCCCATCTTATGACACTTAACGCACAATATTTACTCTACTGAAATTAATAATATCATAGCAAATCTTGTCTTGCAACATATAATCAAAAAATATTTTCTAGATTAAGAGTTTCATTTTTATGAAGAAATATTAACTGCTCTTTTAGGCAGTTTAACTCGCCACTTCCATTAGATACATCTTTTGCCTTTATATATTTTATTGTTTTACTAAAGGTAAAATCTATTTCGTTTATTGTTTCGGTATCTAAGAAGAAAGAGGCTACCTTCTTATATTTATGCCAGTTTGAGTTTATGTTGGAAAAATCCTCATATGCATCGCTCCAATTTTCTTCTTCTATTTCCACCATTATTTCATCGTCGATTCTTTTAATAGATTGGTGCAAATAATTATCGGAATAATTATAAAAGATAAGCCATCCACCAATTAAGATTATAAGACAGATAATAGAGGTGATTAGTGATCGCATTATTCAACCTCCGTTTTATCTTCTGAAAAATTTTGCCCTTTTTCCGGGGTGGTAAAAATGTGTATGTTTCTTTTACTGTCAGCAAAGGCAACAAATATTTCCTTCATGTTTTTAACACTAGCCTTTTTCATCTCGGCATTAAGATCTTCCGTGGTTAAAGAAACTCTCTCCAAATTCTTTTTGTACAAAAAACCGTCGCTGACAAGGACAAGGGGCATGAGTTCCTCTTTTTGGGTTAAACCTATATCTTCAGGTGTCAAAGGCCTTTTGCTTGACTTAGGTATAACAGTAAGCTCACCATTAGACTCAAGGACCGCGTACTCTACATCAGCAATAGATGGACAATCTTCAAGTCTTAACTGTTCCGCAAGGTCGTTAATGCTGATTCTTAACCTTGACATTTCTTTTACATTTATTTTTCCTTCCTCTATTAAGATACTAGGTTTACCACTGATAAAGGTTTTGAAAAATTCACTTTTTATGGATAAATAAGATATAGACACTTGTAAGAATAAAAGAGTGAAAATGGCAATAACTCCGTTAATCAAAGATGCAGTTGTAGAATCTATAGGTATTGCTGCAAGCTCTGCGATCATAAAAAGTATGACCATTTGAAATGGGGACATTTTAGATAGCTCCGATTTCCCCATTATTCTAATAGCAATTAATACAACTGTATACAAAATAATAGTTCTAACAAAAACAATAATCAAAATTAACCTCCTCAAAATTTATATTAACTATTGTTTACTATTTTTGCCTTTGGTATACTAAATATTAGTGAAAAACGGATAGGAGAAATATGAACAACGAACTGAAATACAAATTAATGTACATGTTTACATACGCCCCCGTAGGCATAATAAGCCCTTTGATAGGTCAATATATGAGTCAGATTGGGTTTAGCGGAACACAAATTGGAACTGTTACTGCCATAAGTACGGCGGTTGCAGTATTTGCATCTACGTTTTGGGGAAAAAAATACTCCAACTGTAAAGACGGAAGAAAAGTAATTCTTTTTTTATGCTTAGCGGCAAGCATAGCAGCACTAATAAGTTCTTATATTACTTCATTTATATTATTTACAATAATGTATGGAATAATGTATTTTTTCCAAGGGCCTATAATGGGGCTGTCTGATGCAATGGTATTAGAAGACAAACAAAACTTTTCATCTATTAGGTTATGGGGAGCAATAGGATATGCAGCGGCGGTATTTATTGCAGGGCGAATAGGACAAAGCATAGGGCTGGACAAAATATTTATAATGTACTTAGCAACATATCTTGTAGGTGGCGGTTTCGCTATGTCTATAAAGCATTTAAATAAAAATGATACAATTTCGGAACAGGATCCTAAAATCGATAGAATAGGATTTAAACATCTTCTTAAAGAAAAGAAAACTCTTCAATTGATTCTTTGTGGAATTTTTATCTTTGGGACAAATGTTGCTAATAATACATACTATGGGTTTTTGTTTAGAGATGGCGGAGGTACCGTTGCAGGTATTGGGCTTGTTTTCTTGTTAATGGTAGGAAGTGAAGCACCATTTATGGGACTAGCTCCTAAATTAGCATTAAAGTTTACGCAAGAAAAACTAATAGCGATTGCAATATTAATTTCTGCATTAAGATTTGGATGGTACGCTACAGGACCTAGTTATCAATGGTTAATAGCTACATTTTTTCTTCAAGGAGCAGTAAATGGTATAATATTAGTTGAATATATGAAATACATTTCTTCGGTTGTAAACCCAAGGCTAATTGGGATTGCAGTATCAGCATTCTATGCTATCAGCTCTAATGGAGGGACAATTCTATGTAACTTCTTTGGCGGGATGATAATGGATAAAATGGGAAGTACCGGAGTATACGGTTTTTTCTCTATCTTAAATGTTATCGGTTTAATACTGTATTTAGGTTTCAAACTAGATAAACCAAAGAGAGAGAAAAATGTCGAAAAAGGTATTGACAAAAGCAAGAAAAGATAGTAATATAGACAAGCTATCTCAAAGAGATGCGAAACAGACTAAAATAAATAAATAAAAAAGTCGAAAAAAGCATTTGACAAGTAAGGAAATAGATGATATACTAGTCAAGCTGTCGCAAAGAAAAGCAGT
>JAWRJF010000057.1:0-37122 GCA_040307645.1 Anaerovoracaceae bacterium
TAATGCATACCTCCGTTCTGTTGGGTTTAGTCACTATAATTGTAA
Source organism: Anaerovoracaceae bacterium (assembly GCA_040307645.1). GTDB lineage: Bacteria > Bacillota > Clostridia > Peptostreptococcales > Anaerovoracaceae > JAVXAG01. The sequence continues at coordinate 46 of JAWRJF010000057.1, forward strand.
CTGAGATTGCACTTATGCTCAATTTTTTTATACTAAAAAATGCTGGTGAAGGTGAAAATTAATTTCACCACCCCAACATTTATTATAGAGCCATAAAAAAACAGTTGCAATCTAATGCAACTGTTTTTTATTTAATCATTTATTCTTAATACTATAATCTAGAAAATATTTATTGTTTTCCGAGCACTCCTTAAAATTTCTGTTTCTTTAGCTTCTCCGCTATGCTCTTCTACTTCACAAGGTGCATCCTGCCAACGAACCAAATTTCCAGAGCCTCCTATACAGCCTCCCTCACATGCCATACCTTCAATAAAATTGTTAGCAAGGACATTTTTTTCAGCCTTTGCAAGAGCCGCTTTGCATTTATCTATACCATCACAAATTGCAGGATCAAATGTAAAATCACTTATGTCCATTTCAGAAAGTGCTTTTTCTATTGCTTTTACAAGCCCTCCACTTTTTGCAAAAATTCTACCATAATAAGTAGCTTGGTTTAAGTCGGTTGACTTTTGTTCTCGGAGCAAAATATTTTTACTATCTAAAAGGGCCTGAAGTTCTTCGAAAGTCATTGCAAAGTCAACATATTGTTTTACTTCTTCTCGCCTTACTTCTGCCTTTTTAGCTATGCAAGGACCAATAAAGACAACCTTTGCTGTCGGATCATTTTCCTTTATATATTTTCCAAGTTCAGCCATTGGCGATAGATTAGAAGATATTTTATCCACTAGTGCAGGATACTTAGTCTCTATATATTTTACAAAAGCAGGACAACAAGAAGATGTCAAAAATCCCTTTTCAATTAACTCCTCTGCTTCCTTTGATGCAATCATATCAGCTCCAAAAGCTACTTCCATGACTGAATGGAAGCCAAGTTTTTTTATTCCTGTAATTACCTGTCCTAATTTCGCATATAAGAACTGACTGGCAATGGAAGGTGCAACTATTGCATATACCTTATAATTTGTATTATTTTGACTTTCCATTATAGTGTTTATTATATCTACAATACTTGAAGTATCAACCGTTGCCCCAAAAGGACAATGATATACACAAGCGCCGCAATCTATACATTTCTCGGGGTCAATGGTAGCTTCTCCCCCTTCTCCCATAGTTATTGCTTTTACTTTACATACCGATTCGCAAGGACGTATAAAATTATGGATTGCACTGTATTTACATGCCTTTGCACAACGACCACATTCCACGCACTTGGTTTTATCTATATGAGCTTTTTGGTGACTATCAATTTCTATTGCATTTAGTTTGCAGGATTCTTTACAGCTATGAGCAAGGCACCCTCTACACAGTTCTGTAACAACATACCCAGCTTCTGGGCATTCATCACATGCAATATCAATTACCTGAACTACGTTTGGGTTATGTCGATTTCCCCCTAAAGCCAGTCTGATCCTGTCCGCAACTATTGCCCTGTCTTTATATATACAACAACTCTGAGGCGGCTCATCTTTTTTTACAATTTTATTAGCAATCTCGTTGAACACAGAAAATGCATCATAACCCCTCCATGTCTGAGAAGCCACTTCACGCAAAACATTGTATTTTAATTCTTGTACTTTATTATCGAAAATTTTCATGTTTTACCACCTCCAAAAGTTTTTATTAGCAATTTGTATCTTATATGTTGGCGGTGAAAAAAACAACCCCTAAAATAAAAATTTCATCTTTTCATCACTATATAATATTTCCAATATCCAGCTCTTCATCTGTTATCTGTTTGAACTTTTCTTTATTCATAACATCGTATATAACTGGTATAACATATAGCGTTAACAAAGTAGCATATAAAAGTCCTCCTATACACACAATTGCAACAGGCTGCATCATATCTGTCCCTGAACTTTTGCCAAGTGCCATTACAGACAAGCCTAAAATAGTTGTTAAACTAGTCATTAAAATAGGCCTCATTCGCGTAACCCCTGCTTCAATTATAGCCTCTCTTTTCTTCATGCCCTTTGCTCTTAACTGATTAATATAATCCACTAAAACTATACCGTTGTTAACTATAATGCCACACAGCATTATAAACCCTATCATAGCAATTACGCTTACTTCTTTGTCTGTAATTAATAAAGCTAAAAGTCCTCCTGTAAATGCAAGTGGTATAGTAAACATTATTATGAATGGAGACTTTAACGACTGGAACTGTGCTACCATAATCATGTATACGAAAATAATTCCAAGAACCAGCATTAAGATCAAGTCCCCCATTGCATCCATAATAGTTTCCTTTTCACCAGAAAACTCAAAGGAAGAATCTTTTGAAAAAGATAATTTTGACAGAGCATTTTCTGCATCTGATGTTACCTTAGTGATATTATAACCATCCTTTACAGTTGCTTTTACCGTAATATATCTTACTTGGTTATCCCTTCCTATTGAGTTTAAAGTGGTCGTTTCTTCAAGTTTTGCTATATCTTTTACATATATCTCTTTTTCCGTTCCATTCTGATCCTTTACTTTAATGGTCATATTTTTCACATCGTCTATTTGCAATTCACTTTTCGTATCAGAAGAAACTACCACATCATAGTCATCACCTTTCCAGGTTACGTTAGTTGATGTCTCTTTAGTCTTCAATTCTTCTACTATTGCCCCATAAACTTGAGCTACGGTAACTCCCTTTCTCATTGCCTCTGTCTTATTTACAACAAAATGTAATTCTAAGTCTGAATCCTCTATTCCATTAGTTACTTCTTCAATGCCATCTATATTTTTTACAGTTTTGGCGATTTTTTTAGCACTCTTTTGAAGTGTCTGTAAATTATCTCCATAGATATTAATGGAAACTCCTTCTCCACCAAATGCCGATGTGAAGTCTCCCATTGAAGATCCTTTAGCCACTACTTCACATTCAAAATCTTCACAGACGCTATTTATTTCTTGGGCTACTTGGTTGCTTGTTTTTTCCATATCTTCATTTAGCATTATGTACATTGACACCTTTGTTACATCAGTGTCATCGTTATTAGCCATGCCCATTATGCCACTACTAGCTAAAACTGCACCTACCGTTTCAACTTCTTTAATGGTTTTAATCTTATCTATTACCTTATCGCTCATTTTCATAGTTTCTTCTATATTAGAACCCTCAGGCATCTCTAAGTTTACACTTAACTGAGGAGAACTGATATCAGGCATAAATGTTAAGCCTTTCGATAAGGTCATTGTAGTACTTACTATTAGTAGTAATAAGGCAAAGGTAATTACCAATACCTTATGTCTCAGCGCAAAGTCTACAGAAGTTCTATACTTTTTCAATATACCACTAAATAATTTTCCTTCTCTTTCATTAACGTTGATAAGCATCTTAGATGACATAGCCGGTACCAGTGTCAGAGAAATAATTAAACTTGCAAGTAATGAATAGGCAACTGTAAGGGCCATGTCCGCAAATAATTGTCTAGTTAAACCGTCAGTAAATACAATAGGCACAAAAACACAAATTGTAGTTAAGGTTGATGCAGTAATAGCTCCGGCAACTTGTTTTGCGCCGGCAACTGCAGCTTTTGCCGCCGAAATGCCCATTCTCCTCAATCTAAAAGTATTCTCAATTACTACAACTGAATTGTCTACAAGCATACCAACTGCTACGGCAAGACCTGATAAAGATATTAAATTCAAAGTGATGCCTGAAAAATACATTAATACTATAGCAAATATTATGCTAATAGGTATGCTGCAAAGGGTTATAATTGTAGGCCTTAAATCTCTCAGGAAAAGTAACAATATTAGTATGGCAAATAATGCCCCCCATAGAAGACTATCTATAATTGATTTTACAACCATATTAATATATAATCCTTGATCCATCAAAGTAGTAAATTCTAGTCCTTCATATTCATCACTTAACTTTTCGAACTTCTCTGCAATATTTTGTGACACTTGTGCAGTTGGAACATTTGATTGTTTTGAGAAGGACAACACTACCCCATTTTGGCCGTTTATTGTGGAATATATTTTATCACTATTGTCTTTTACAAATACATCTGCAACATCTTTTAAAAGGATATCTCCTATTCCTCCAATGCCTAAGTTAAATAGATATGTATTTTGGGCTTCCTTTTCACTATTTATCGTATCTCCAACGCTTACTAGGTATTTAACTCCGTCTTCTTCAACATATCCTGCCGGCATAGCAAAATTTTGCGCCTTCAAAATTCCTGAAATCATTTCTACAGTGATTTTTTCTCCAATGTTTGCACTTTTTCTTGCTTGATTTCCTTTTTGTTCAAGAACCTTCTCTTGTTTTTCGATTTCTTTTAACCCTTCTTTTAGCTTCGCCTCTGTTTCACTTAATTTCTCTTTAGCCTGTTTATATTGCTCCTGCTCCATAAATTGAGCTCCCGCTTCCAATTGCTGTCTGCTTTCTGAAACCTTTGACATCCCTTTGTTCAGTTCTTTCTTTCCGTCGTTTAGCTTTCTTTCAGCCGCTGCAAGTTCTCCATTAATGCTAGCTAAAACTTTATTATTTATATTATCAATTTTATCCTGACTGATTACCACGTTAATTTTTTCTTCTAACATCCCGCCTGTAGAAATGCTTGCAACCCCACTAGTGCCCTCGAATTGTTTTATTAAAGTGTCCTTCACAAAATTTGATAATTCTATCTGATCTTTCCCCTCAAATCCAACTGCGGCTACTGTTACCGGGATCATCGATGGATTCATTTTAATTAATGTGGGTGTTCCAATTTCTTCACTCCAACTACCTTCAATTAAATTTATTTTTTGCAATATATCTACAGATACTGTATCCATATTTACATCATTATTAAACTCAAGCATAACCATAGAATAATTAGAGTCAGAAACTGACTGCACATTTTTTATTTTTTCTAAAGTTGCCAAAGACTGTTCTAAAGGTTTAGTAACCACAGTTTCAACTTTTTCTGGAGTGGCACCAGGATATGTTGTCATTACCATAACATATGGCATATCCATATTAGGGAACAAATCCGGGGTCATCTTAGCATAAGAAACAATCCCCAAAATAATAACCAGTACTACTGCCACAAACACTGTAAGTGGTTTTTTAACGCTAAATTTTTCCATTATTTTATCTCCTTTATTGCTCCCCATTTTATAATTTCGATCTGTCTGACAAATCTCTCATATTCTAACTCTGCATTGTTTATATCATAAAAAATCCTAGTCACAGTTTCTTTAAATATTGAAAATATCATTTGTAGCAAATCATCTATTGCCTCATTGTTTTTTTCTTTCAACTTGCTGATGTCCATGTTTTCTTTAAAAATTTTCAATATGCAATCTGTACTATTTACGGCTAAAGCAATAGTTTTTTCTACATCTGTTTTTACCTGTATCAATATATTTTTAGAAAAATTAATATTACCACTTTTAATAATATATTCCATTGTTCCTCTTAATATAATTTCTACAGCTTTAAAAACATCTCCTTCACTTGCTCTAAAACTTTCAACTACTCTTTCCCTTATGTTTTTTATATAATCGTATGTCACATATTTGATTACATCATCTTTATCAATAAAATACTGGTAAAAACTCCCTCTTGATATCTCTGCATCATGAATTATCTTATTGATAGAAATCTTATCGATAGGAACCCTTGAAATTTCTTTAACTACAGCCATGAGAATTCTTTCCCTTTTCTCTTCTGGCAAATTGAAAAATGTTTCTTTTGGCATATTGCCTCCTTTATATTAAATGACACCGCGTCATAATTTTTACTTTTCAAGTATATATGACAACCTGTCACATGTCAATTTTAATTATTCTGTTTATTCCTTACTCTTCTTGGGTATAATTTTTCAAACAGTTAATTTTGAAATAAAAGGAGGTTAAAATGCAATACTTAATATCTTTTTTAGAGGGCTTTATAACGGTCATTTCGCCTTGCATTCTCCCTCTTTTGCCTCTTTATGTAACTTATTTTGCCGGTAATGATAAAGATGGTAATCCAAAAAATGTTTTAAAGAATTCCTTAGGCTTTGTCCTAGGCTTTACTATAGTTTTTGTTTCGCTAGGAGCACTTGCTGGTTCTATCGGTATGTTTTTAAAAATGTATTCATATTGGGTGAATATTATTTTAGGCATAGTCGTTATACTCTTTGGCTTAAATTTCTTAGGCATTATTAAATTTAACTTGTGGGGAAAGGGCACCTCAAAGGAAGTGGAAAATCTAGGATTTTTTTCTTCCCTAACCTTCGGAATGGTATTTTCCATTGGTTGGACACCTTGCGTTTCAGCTTTTCTAGGGTCAGCTTTGCTACTTGCCTCACAACAGGGTTCGGTTATTACAGGAGTAATTATGCTATTCTTCTACTCTATTGGCCTTGGAATCCCTCTTATTCTATGTGCCTTATTAATAAATAAGCTAAAGAACGCATTTGATTTTATTAAACGTAACTATAGCTTAATTAATAAGGTATGCGGTATTCTGCTAATTATTTTAGGTATTTTAATGGCATTGGGGAAATTGAATTAATTTAGAATGGAAAGTTTAGAGGTAAATATATGAATAAAAAAATTAAAGTGTTTTTGTTAATAGCTTTCATACTTGCTCTGTTTTTAGGTGGATTTCAACTCTATAACAATCTAACTAGTGACAAACTGCCAGGAAATACTGTTGCTAAAAGTAATGAGGGCCAAAAATCTATAGCTCCCGACTTTACAATGCTTGACATGGACGGCAATGAGGTTAAACTATCGGATTTTGCGGGTGAACCGGTAATTATAAACTTTACTGCTAGTTGGTGCCCAAACTGTAAGGCTGAAAAAGCTGATTACCAAAAAGCTTATAATAACTTTGGCGATAAGGTTAACTTTATTATTCTATCAATGATCGATGGTAATAGAGAAACTTTAGATACAGCAAAGGAATATATAAAGGAAAACGGATATACTTTTCCTTCTTACTATGATATTAACTTAGAAGGTGCATACGCCTATGCAGCCTACAGTGTTCCAATGACTGTATTTATTGATAAAGACGGATATGTACAAACCAGTTATCTAGGCCCTATTACTGAAGCTATTCTAAAATCATACAGTGAAACTTTATTTGATTTAAAGTTATAACTATTTTGGGGATATTCTATTGTATCCCCTCTTTTTACATTCTACACATCCTCCATATTGCTTCAATTGCGTAATCTATCTCTCTCTTTGTGTTGAAAGGTCCAACACTTAATCTAACTGCTCCCTGATCCCAGGTTCCAATGGTTTTATGAGCTAACCCCGCACAGTGGTAACCCCCACGTACAGCTATGCCGTAGTCATTGTTTAACTGTGCTGTAACGTCTTCGCATCCAAACCCATCTATATTAAACAGACATATTCCTGTCTTTTCTGTTGGTTTTGGACCATATACCTGAACCTTTTTTATATTTCTTATCCCATTTTCAAATCTGGAAATTAACTCTCTTTCGTAAGCTCCTATTGCTTCTACACCTATTTTATTCACATATTCAGCTGAAAAACCTAATCCTATAATTGCTGGAGCATTTACTGTCCCCGCTTCAAACCCTTCTGGCATATCGCAAGGATGAATTCTGCTTTTCGACTCTGTCCCTGTACCTCCACACAGCAAAGGCCTTATATTGGTTTTAGGCGATACATATAATCCACCTGTTCCCAAAGGTCCTAGCAGCCCTTTATGACCCGGAAAACCTAGCATATCAATACCCATTTCTGAAACATCTATGTTGCAATTTCCACTACTTTGTGCTCCATCTACCATATACGTTATATTATTTTCCCTAGCAATCCTCCCTATTTCCTTTATATCTAAAATGGTTCCGGTCACATTGGAGGCGTGAGTTGTAATAATAAGTTTTGTATTATCTCTTATCTTTCTTTGTATTTGTTCCGGCTTAATTAAGCCCTTAGCATCTCCACTAACAATAGTATGCGTTATTCCCTTTTTTTCTAGTGATTTTAAAGGTCTTAAAACAGAGTTGTGCTCCATTGATGTTGTAATTACATGGTCTCCTTCATTTAAAAAGCCAATTATACCAAGATTTAACGCTTCCGTAGTATTCTTTGTAAAAATCAAACGTTCAACTTCTTTAATACCGAAAACCTTTGCTATTTTTTTCCTGGCCTCATAAACTTCTTCTCCAGTTTTCATAGACATATAGTGACCCGATCTTCCGGGATTCCCACAGTATTTTAAAATGCATTCTTCCATGGCAGCTGTCATTCCTTTTGGTTTTGGATACGATGTTGCTCCGTTATCAAAATATATCATTTGCCCACCTCGAAACCTTCATAAAAAAATTAGAGGACTGCTTTAGTCCTCTAATAATGTATGTGTTAATTTAATTTATTGTGCTTGTCACTTCTTTTTTTCAATAATGCATTTTTTATCTCTAGCCTACGTTCCTCTTTTACTTCTCTAAGCATAAATTTTATTGATTCATCGCTAAAATGCGGGAAGGCTTTCAGTATTCTATCATGCTTTTCCATATGATTATGAATTTCTGTAGTTACTCTTTCAATAGTGACTACATGCTCCGTAATATTTTCTCCGATTTCCACTGAGCTTTCTTTCAGTTTTCCTACAATATTGCTAATCAATTTCAATTCATTTTTATAGTTCTTCATTGAAGCTATTGTGTCAATACTATCTATTACAAGAGCTATATATGATATTAATAGTATTATAAATTCAAGCCAAAGTGGAGTTATACGAATTAATCCTTCAATTAAAGGTTCAATATCTCTAACAACAATAACACAGGCTAGTCCCCACATTATTGAAAATTTCAAGCATACATATCCTTTTATATTAAAAGGCTCCTCAGAGTAGTCCCACCATCTCATTCCAAAACGGTTTTCAAGTAAAAAACCCGTTACCAGCTCTAACAGTGATGTTAATACAACGGCTCCGGCAAACAAAATAAAAATGTTACCATTAATAGGATTCAATACTGCCAGAACCAACATAACTCCAAAACCATAAATGGGGCATACCGGTCCGCTTAAAAAGCCTCTGTTTACGTAATGCCCGGTTGTTACTGCATGAAAAGCTATTTCCACTGCCCATCCTAAAAAACTATATATTATAAATAGTAATAACAATTGATATAATTCTGCATTCATTTTTTATTCTCCATGACTGATAATTCCATTACCATTTATAGGTATAGCCTCTCCTCCAAGTAAAGACTTGGGTTTCATCTTAACCTTAAAATAATCTTTTATCCTAGCTAATATTTCTCTGGCTTCTCTCATATATTGACCACTATATTTTTCTTGATCAGAGCCCACACCTAAAGTCTCCATACCTAATTTATTTCCAATGTATAAGGCCCTATACAGATGATAAGTCTGGGTTACAACTATTAACTTGCGATTTTTAAAAATATCCTTTGCTCTATATAATGAATCATATGTAGAAAACCCTGCATGGTCGCAAAATATATCTTCGGCTGGAATGCCCTTGTTTTTTACATAAGTTAACATTGTATGTATTTCATTATATTCCTCCTGCCCATTATCACCAGTCAAAAGTATTTTATCTGCCACACCAGCTTTGTAAAGTTCAATACCCGTATCAAGTCTGTCTTTTAACATAGGTGTTGGCGTTCCATCTTCATATACTCCTGCACCTAATACAAGTATGGAGTCTGCCTTCATCTCTTTTAGTTTAGTCAAGTCCTCCTGGTTGATCTCCTTTGTCCTGCTATCCTTACTGTAAACAATATTGCCCTTTTCCTTAATTACAACATGTCCATTTATACTTAAGCATGCTATAAATATTATAATTGTAATTATCACTAAGAAATATAGTGTTCTTTTTATCTTCTTACTTATTTTTAACACCTCCTAAACCCAATACTTTTATTATGAATGATAAACCAATATTTTTCAATGCACTAGCAAATTTTTTTAAAATATGTTACAATTTCTTTACTTATTTGTTATGTTAATATAAAGAAAGAAGAAATAAACGATATGAATTTCCCTTTTAAGCTTGTAAGTAGAGCTTATAAAAAAGATAATACTATTATAAATATAAATGGAACTAATATAGGGGATAACAATTTACCAATAATTGCTGGCCCTTGTACTATTGAGTCAAAGGCTCAGTTACTTTCAACTGCAAAAAACTGCAAGGACTATGGGGCCTCTTTTTTAAGGGGTGGTGCATATAAAGCCAGAACTTCCCCTTATTCTTTTCAGGGACTTGGGAAAGAAGCTTTGGAATATTTATACGAAGTAAAAAAAGAAACAGGCCTCCCTGTAGTTAGTGAGCTTATAGACATAGATGATTTGCCTTATTTTGATTTTGTGGATATCATCCAAATCGGGGCTAAAAATATGCAGAATTTTTCTCTCCTTAAGAAATTAGGTAAATGTAATAAACCAATCCTTTTAAAAAGGGGTTTTAGCAATACCATTGAGGAATTACTCTTAAGTGCAGAATATATTATGGAAAGTGGTAATACTAATATCATATTATGCGAAAGAGGCATTCGAACTTTTGAACCTTACACTCGCAATACTTTCGATATAAATGCAATTCCACTTTTAAAAAAATTATCTCATCTGCCGGTTATCGCTGACCCCAGCCATGGGACAGGTTTATCTGAGTTAGTTTTGCCTATATCTTTAGCCGCAGTTTCGGCAGGTGCCGATGGTCTTATTATTGAAATACATGATTTGCCAAGTTGTGCTTTATGCGATGGCAGACAAGCCATTACTTCTTTAGAATTTAAAGACTTATCACAAGCAGTAAAGGCAATTTCACCTTTTGCTTATAAACAAAAGTTTTAGATTCTAAGTATTTGGATTTAGGAGGTTTTATGAAGAAATTTGTAGTATCTACATCTATACCATACGATATTTTTATTGGCAAGGGTATTCTCAATCAAGCTGGATTACTAGTTAGAAATGCTCTTGAACCATGCAAGCTTTGTGTTGTCACCGATACCAATGTTAACGGTCTTTATTCTGATATTCTCATAAAATCTTTAGAAGATAGCGGTTTTACAGTTTCAAAGGTTGTTTTTCCTGCTGGTGAACACTCTAAAAGCCTGTCAACATATTCTAACATCCTAGAATCTCTCGCTGATGAAGGGCTTACCCGTTCCGATGGAATAGTTGCTCTAGGTGGTGGAGTTTGTGGTGATATCGCCGGCTTTGCCGCTGCAACTTATATGAGAGGTATACCTTACGTGCAGGTACCTACCACTTACTTATCAGCAATAGATGCATCTATTGGTGGAAAAACGGGAATAAACCTATTGTGTGGTAAAAACCTTGCCGGTGCATTCTGGCAGCCTTCCTTAGTATTATGCGATTATGGAACCTTTGATACTCTAAAAGATATTAAACTTATGGACGGTATCTCCGAAGCAATTAAACATGCTGTGGTTTCAGATGCGACTTTAATTCCCCATATTATTAATAAAAACTATGAATATGTCATTGAACGTTGTGTCTCTATAAAAAAATCTGTTGTTGAAGCTGATGAAAGAGATACGGGTTTAAGACAATTGTTAAACTTTGGCCATACAGTCGGTCATGGCATTGAAAAAATTAGTTCTTTTTCTGTATCACATGGCCAAGCCGTTGCAAAAGGGATGATTGCTGAATCAAGAGCCTCCTATAAAATGGGACTAACTAAAACTGACATTACACCTGAGCTTACAGAAATATTAGAATCACAAGGTTTCGATCTTACCCTACCTTATGCTGAAAGTGATTTATATCGTTACGCATTAATGGATAAAAAAATTTCGGGGGATAAAATCAATATGGTAGTTCCTGATTCCTTGGGAAAATGTCACTTGCAAAAGATTTCCTTAGATGAACTAAAAGACTTTATTAAACTTGGACTTTAAAATAATATATTAGGAGGATACTAAAATGAGAAAAATTGTTGCTACAAAAAAAGCACCTGCTGCTATTGGCCCCTATGCACAAGCTAATGTACTAGGTAATCTAGTTATTACTTCTGGCCAACTCCCTCTGGTTCCTGAAACAGGTGGAATCTGTGATGGTGGAATCGAAGAACAGACGAGACAAGTTTTTGCTAACTTAGAGGCGATTTTAGAAGAAGCTGGAAGCAATCTTAATAATGTAATAAAAACTACTTGTTTCATGAAAGATATGAATGACTTTGGTAAAATGAATGAAATTTACGCTACATATTTCAAAGATGGAGTTTTCCCTTCTAGATCAGCTATAGAAGTTGCTCGACTTCCTAAAGATGCATTAATTGAAATTGAAGTTATTGCAGTTATCTAATAAAAAAAGGTTTATGCTAAACGTGGTATCATTACTATTAGCGTAAACCTTTTTTAATTTGAATTATTTATTTATATTCTTCTTTTAATATTGAGTAACATCTAGAATCCCTAATTGTCCCATCATAAACCTTATAGGTTCTTCTAATGGTACCTTCATACTTAAATCCACACTTTTCTATAACTCTTTGTGATCTGTTATTTGTCTCACTTGTACAAATACCAATTATATCAAGTTCTAGTTCCTCAAATCCAAATCTCAACACTTCTTTGGCGGCCTCTGTCATAATACCCTTACCCCACCATTCTTCAGCCAAGGAGTAGCCCATTTCCTTACTATTAGTTTCAGGTCTATGTTTATCATATTCTAGACCTATACTGCCAATAATTTTCCCACTTTTTTTATCCCTTATTGCCCATGCATTACTAGGAAGAAAAATTGTCTTAATTATTTCTTCAGACTCTGCCACATCCTTATGAGGCGCCCAACCTGCATGAGGTCCAACATTAGGATTTTTTGCATAGTCATATAGTTCTTTTGCATCTGAGACCTTCCATGGAGTTAAAAGTAGTCTTTCTGTTTCAAGATTCTTCATAAGAAACCTCCTTACATTTTATTCAGTAGTACTTATTATTTCTTTACTTGATTTATCGATTTGGCTTACTTTCATGTTTACTGCATCCTCTGGGTCCACTTCTTCTAGCAAACCAAGAAGATTTGGCCCAAGATAAATAGTTTTTAGTTGTTCACCATCTAAGGTTACCTTACTAAATTCAGTGAAATTTTGTCCTTTTATGTAGTACTTGCCCCCTACATTTACAACTTCTTTTATCTTAATCTTTTTAACGCCCATTTTCATATCCACTGGTTCAAACGGATTACTTCCTCCATATAGATAATATTTTCCATAAAGCATATCATATCCTATCATTTTTAGATTAGCCAAATAATCCTTACTGCTATGATCTGTGTTCTGATGATATTTTACCGTTGTTCCTTCATGTATTCCAATTCTATCCATTATCTCTGCAGCCAGCTCGTATGTATGCATATCCATATCTTTCTTTTCCATGCCGTAATTGTTCCACACAACGTATTGAGTTGAATATAAGTCTCCATCGCTGTAATCTTTTTCTGTCATATCCAGAGCAGGTATATGGTCTCCATACATTACTAAAACAACTTTCTCGTCGAAATTCGATAACTTTTCTGTTAATTCTTTTACAAATTTATCCATCTCATATACTTGATTTACGTAATACTCATATTTCCACTTCAGTTCTTCTGAAGGCGCTTCAGTTACTGTAATCGATGGATTGGAAATTATCTGTTCTACAGGATACTTTCCATGACCTTGAACGGAAATTGTATATACCATATCCCTTGAATCCGTTGATTTTAAAGCATCCATTATCTGCTCTACAAGTATGTCATCCTTTGCCCAATTCTTAGGGGTTTTTTCCACATTACTCATATATTCTAGTGAAGTATATGTATCAAAACCTATATTTTTAAATACATCATTTCTGTTATAAAATACTCCTCTATGATTATGTATTGCGTGAGTTCCAAACCCTAAGCTTTTTAGATCAAAGGCAAGGCTTTCTGCTGTTTGGTCTTTTAGTATTGCTTTATAAGGATATTCCCCCGGTCCAAAGAACTTTACACTAAGTCCTGTCATAACTTCAAATTCTGTATTTGCAGTACCTGCACCACACGCTGGAACTATAAGTTTTCCTGATGAATACTCTTTCATTAATTTTCTATAATATGGCATCGCATCCTTTGATAATTTAATATTATGAACTAATTCCGGATCTATAAAAGATTCCAGTTGTAAAAACAATACGTTTGGATATTCTTCATCAACATCTTGATTTACTAACTTCATAGTTCCATCTTCATTATAAAGACTCTTTCCGAATATTTTTTTAACATTTTCTTCGTTATAATCCTTTGGTTTATTAATTCCAGTATTTAGCCATGTATTTATAAAGCAGTATGGAACTCCATAATCTCTATAAGCATAAGCCAAGTTACCAAAGAATGTTTGTAAAACGTTTATTTTCACAAGGGTTGTAGTTGCCCCAAAGGTGCACGCAATAACAAGAATCACGGCAATTATATTTCTCTTCCAGTTAACTTTACTTTTCTTTTTCGGCCCCTTAATAAATAGCAGCACTAAAAGACTTATTAATATAACTACAGCTATTACGATTAATACTATTTCAAATGTTGATAAATAATTTGTTACGATTGTAATACCATCACTTAAAATTGCCAAGTCTTTTGTAGTAAATGGCGTCATTCTGTTTGTTAGTATAATACCATTTGTTACACCTAAAGCCATCCATAATCCTGTTACTACGGTAATAACAAAAAGCCGTCTTCTAAATAACGAAGCAATAACTAAAGTAGCAAAAATTATTAAACAGTTATATAAAAATACAACTGGACTATGAACCAAAAACTGCAATCCACCAAAAATAGACACTGTTTGTCTTGCAAGCGTCTCAATTACCAAGTTTAAAAACAAAGCCCATACAATACAGAATACAAAACTATTATGTAGGTACTTGTCATAAAACGATTTTATTCTATTCATTCCAATATCCCTTTCTTTATCCCCTTTTGTATAATTCATTAGCAAGTTTTGCAAATTCCTCTAGTGATAGAGTCTCTGCTCTTCTTGTTCCATCAATGCCTGCCAAAGCAAGTCCCTCTTTAACTATTTCCTTTGTAACCCCTGGTACTCCCATTAAAGAGTTTTGTAACGTCTTTCTTCTCTGACCAAAACCTGCTTTTATGCATGCAAAAAACATCTTTTCATCTAGCAAGTCGACTGGTCTCTCTTTTCTAATATCCAATCTTAACACTGCAGAATCAACCTTTGGCTGTGGAATAAAAACCTCTTTTGGCACTATTGCAATAGTCTCTACCTTACAGTAATATTGAACTGCTACAGATAGTGCTCCATATGTCTTATTTCCCGGCTCAGCTTTTATTCTGTCAGCAACTTCTTTCTGCATCATAATTGTTATACTATCAGCTAAAACTCCATCTTCTAATATTTTCATTATTATTGGTGTAGTAATATAATATGGTAAATTCCCTATTATTTTTGTACTCTTACAACTATATTTATTAATAATTTCATTAATATCTGTCTTCAGTACATCTTTATTTACAATGTCTACATTATCATATCCACTTAAGGTTTCACTTAAAATAGGGATTAAACTCTTATCTATTTCTATGGCAACTACTTGCTTGGCAACCTCTGCTGCTTCAGCTGTCAGAACCCCTATCCCCGGCCCTATTTCAACGACTAAATCCATATCGCTAATAAACGATTCATTGATTATTTTATCAATAATGTTCTTATCTGTTAAAAAGTTCTGGCCTAAGCTCTTTGAAAGCTTAAACCCATATTTTTCTTTTATATCTCTTATTGTTGACGGTGCATAAAGCTTCATATTATAGTTCCTTTACTTTTCTTAAAAATTCGTCTTTCGATATATTGAACTGATTTAGCTTCTTCAATAAGCTTTTACCATTTCCATAGCCAATACCTAAGGCGTCTCCTATTTTTTCTCTTCTCAACTTAGAATCCGGTCTTCCAATTAGGCCGTTTATAACTAAGTCTTCATTTGTAAATCTATCTTCAGTCTTTCTAGATGTATAATGAGATTTTTTTAGGGCTTCTATTATACTTTCTGGCGTTGCATTTTCAATTCCAATATCACCGCTTTTAGTTGCAGCTTTTCTTGGCAAAAATGCTTGTTTGCTATCAGGAAATCTATTTAATAGCTTACTTCTTATTTCTTCTCCAGAATAATCAGGATCAGTAAAAATAATAATCCCTTTAGTCTTATATGCTTTTTCAATTAAATCCCATGTCTGTTTTCTTATTCCGAATCCATGAGTTTCTATTGTAATTCCATCTACTGCCTGATTAATTGCGGCTGTATCATCTCTTCCTTCTACGACTATAACCTCTTCTACTTTTATTTTCTTCATATTCCTTTGTTCTCGTCCTCTTGTTTTTCGTCATTAAGTATATATAGTATTTCACCGGGTTTAATTAGTTTTAATTGTATCCTTGCTTGTTCTTCGATATAATCGTAACTATCTATATTTTCAAGCTCAGCCTGTAAATTTTCTTTTTCGCTTTTCAATTGTTTATTTTGTTCCATTAATTGTTTCTGCTCTATTTTTAAATCAAAGATCCCTTTTATGGAAACAGCAACAACCGCTATAAGAATTATCATTATAACGGTTATTCCTATCCTTACTTTATTTATAGTCCATCTTTTACGTTTAGACGGAGTGTCTTCATAAGTGACAGTTGCCTTTATTCTTTTATTTTTTTTCTTCCTTGTGTTTTCTCTTTTACTTTGTCTTTGTTCACGAGCTTCATCAAAATCAACAGCTCTATTGTTTTTTTCAAACTCGCGAAGTCTTCCTTTTCTCTTTTGCATATTAATTACCCTTGTCGATTATACCATACAAAAATTTCTTCCACAATAAGACCCCTGTTATTAGTGCCAATATGCTATGTATTGTAACCTTTCCATAGGAACAGTAGTACAAAAAATTCCCTGCTAAAATCCCTGAGAATACATAACAAGCTATATCAATAGCAATACTAACCCTTCTGGAAAACCCTAATTTTTTTGCAATGCTTTTTTTTGTCTCAAAAATAAGCATTATTGCAAAACCAGCATAAATCATGATAATTATATCAATAATCTCGCCTTTAATAAAGGATGTCATTTTTTATGGCCTTTGCCAATTAGTTTACTAATAATATTACCATTACTGCGCTTTTGCTTTTGTTTCTTTTCTGTATAGCTTATCAGCAAAATTTTTCCTACTGCAACCAACTTTCCTTCATCTAAATCTAGTTTTTCTATATTAAGCTTTTCTCCTTTTATGACTAAACCATTATCTTGCAGATTTATTAATATTGCATCTTCATCAAATGCATCTATATCTTTTACTGCTGTTATTGTTACTCTACCTTGGTTTTCCATAGTTATAAAATGATTTTCCATATTATATACCTCCTAATGAAGTATATGCCTTTATATCAATTATTTTCCTATTAAAAACATAAGGCAGGCCTGTTAATTGTAACTAGCCTGCCTGCTGTTATAGATATTTAAATGGGTCTACAGCAGTACCGCTTTCTCTGATCTCAAAGTGGCAATGAGATCCATAACTATTACCTGTGTTCCCTACCTCTGCAATTTTCTGTCCTCTATACACTTTTTCTCCCGAAGAAACATTAAGCGTATTACAGTGTCCATAACGAGTAGTTAAACCATTTCCATGGTCAATTTCAACCATATATCCATATCCATAATACCATCCAGAGAATACTACAGTTCCTCCATCAGATGCTCTTATAGTAGTTCCGGTTGAACAAGCTAAATCTATTCCCTCATGTAGTCGTCCCCATCTATATCCAAATACAGAAGATAAACTATATCCTGATACCGGCATTATGAAGTTTCCTGACCCTGTCGTCGGAGGTAATGGATTAGTACCTTTTAGAACTAACTTAGATACTGGTTTTTTGATTACTTCTTTTTCAAGGACTTCTTTTTCAACTTCATTACCGTTAGTCCTAATTATTCTTGCTTTAATAACCTGCTTACCATTACTTCCCTGTCTGCTAACTGAGGTTTCTCCTTTATATAAATTTTTTGTCTTTTTATATTTCGTCTTATATTCTATAACCTCTGGATATGTTGATATTTCAACTGTTTGTACGTTTAGGCTAGGCACAGCCTTTGATACAATTACTTTTTGACCTATGTGAATCATATTAACATTTAAATCTGAATTTAGTTTTTTCAATTCCTTCTGTGAAATATCAAACTTACTACAAATTCCAGAAATGGTATCTCCTGATTTAACCTTATAGACTATCTCGCCTTCTCCTCCAGTTAAAATTTTTCTAGTCGCTGCTTTTTCACTACTTATATACGCAAGCTTTGTATTTACTGTCTTAAGTGATATCTTTTCTACAAATCCTACCTCTTCGTAAGTTGTCCTAGAACTTTTTGTTAAATATTTTTCTTGAATATTAGTCAATACTTCTCTTGCAACGTCTCGATTCTCTACGATAACCTTTATTTTACCATCTGCAAATATTGCTACTGCCTGGGCCTTCATATCACTCATATATGTCAGCCTTTTCAGTACTGTATCTATATCATCTATATCTTTATCTATAGCAACAACATTTCTAAATGTAATATTACTGTCTTTCTGTATTTCTATATTTGATTTATACTCTTCTGAAAGTTCTTTGCTCACTAAGTCTAATATTTTTGTTACGTCTTCTTGATTTCTTACATATCCTAATACTCGACCATTATAGGAGTATTCATAGGCCGTGGCATAATCAAATAATGTTACTACAGCTATTGCAATTAAAAGTACTCCTAGGAAGTGAGAAATGTAATATTTTTTCCTAATCAGAAATAGTTCTCTTGATTCATGAAGTGTCTTTATAAAATAATATTTCATGATAAACAGTTTTCTGCAGGCTATTGCCTGCACTTTATCATGGAAAAATATTACTCTAGCGCCTCCATTACTAATCCTGCCATAAATTTTACTAAATTTACTTAGAATCTTCTCCACCCCTTTACTTTTTTTAAATTTAGGGGTTTTCATATGTGGTATTTTCTTCTTTGCTACTTTTAATTTTTTGTTAATTGTTATTTTTATTTCTTTGGCTTTTATTATAAGTTGAGTTTTCTTTTCTTTTAGTTTTTCAGAACTTATCTTTTTTTCTGCCATACTTCCGCCTCTTCTATTCGCTGTTTTATGCAATTACACTTTTCACCTATATCGGTTATACCTGTATCATTACATTTTTCACAAGCATATCTAATATCGGTATAGTCCATTTCATAATTGTTCTCAGTAAGCGCTACGGCCCTATCTGCCGCAAGTCTATCCATTTCTTTTTTTATATTTTTTCCTTCTTCATTATTACCAGTACCAAGGATTAATGTTTTAGACAACTTACTACTTAGACGTTTTATTTCTTCATCTATTTCTTCAATGAAAGGTAATTTTGCATATACTTCTGCCTTTCTTTCAGCAGCTTCTCTCTCAGCTTTTTCTCTTAGGAATTCGAAATATTGGTTCAAGACGGATTGATTTACCGTATTCTTTTTATTAACGTCATTTCCTTTTTTCTTTGCGTCATTACTCCAATTTTCTAAAACCTTATTTACATAATTTATATTTGGATTGGAAATACCTGCAGTTTTTTCGCAGGCCTCCAAAACTCTATCCATATTAAAGTTTAGTTGGTCGAACCAGCAATCTATTATGGTTTTTTCTGCCTCTGTTGCATTTCTAGTAAACCCTAATGCTTTTAATACTCTTTTTTGTCTATAATATTTTTGGTCTACTTCATCTAAATGTTCTTTTACCGCTTCTACAGAGTTGCATCCATCTTCACACCATCTGCTAATAACTGTTTCAATGTATTTTATATTTGTTTTATTTCTCTGTACGCAATATTTTACTCCAAAGCATATTACTTCAGGAGTTGCCTTATAATCAACCATCCATCTGGTTATTGTTTCTATTTCTGTAGAACTTAATCCTCTCGAAAGATCTTTTTCGATTTCCCCAAACATGTCCTTTATTTTAGGATTATTAAATATATCCTCTTCTTCTACTTCAATAGCCTCGCTTTCATCTCTATATGCTGCTTTGCCATAAAACAATTCTTTCAAATTGATAAACTCAATATTAAAATCAAATTTGCCCGGCTTGTCTACATAATTTCTTTTTATAGCGCCCATCTCTTCCCAGTATGTCCAGGCTTTTAAGATTTTATCTTCTGAAAGATTTAATTGTTTTGCCATCATTTCATTGGTCATTGGCATTTCATATTCTGCATATAGTAGAGCAAAAAGGTAAACCTTAACAAAATCCCCTGGTGCTGCTGCCATATATTCATTAATAAATATGTTTTCTACTTTTGTATCAAGCAGATAAAAGTCTTTAATCTTTTCTCTCGTAAAATTCATATTGCTTCATTTAAATCCTTTAATAGTTCATCTAAATCCACACCGTGTCCCTCAGCTGCTTCAACTAATGTTTCTAGCGCTGCTCCTGAACAACCTGCGCAGTCTAAATGATGTTTTTTAAAAACTGTCTCTAATCCTTCGTTCATGTCTAAAATTTCACTAATCTTCATGGTTTCAGTAATCTTCACGTTGGTCACCTCTTACCTTTTTTTATATTTTATGCTTTATCGCTAAATTTGGTGTATCTTTCCACCCATGTTAACTCAACTTTACCTGTTGGCCCACTTCTATGCTTTGCAAGTATTACCTCACAAATCCCATGTTTGTCTTCTGAATCCGGATTATAATAATCATCCCTATACAGGAAGATAACTATATCCGCATCCTGCTCTATAGACCCTGATTCACGAAGGTCAGAAAGAATAGGCCTATGATCCTGTCTCATTTCCGGTGCTCTAGATAGCTGTGACAATACAATTACAGGGCAATCAATTTCCCTAGCTAGAAGTTTTAGATATCTAGATAGATTACTTATTTCCTGCTGTCTACTGTCTGCCTTTCCATCATATTTCATAAGTTGCAAATAGTCTATAACTATGAGATCAAGCCCTTTATCAGCTTTTAATCTTCTGCATTTATTCTTCATTTCAAGGACACTTATTCCTGGGGTATCATCAATATAAATGTTTGTTTTCGACAAAGTATCAAGTCCCATATTGATTCTTTCCCAGTCTTTTCTTTGAAGATCCCCAGTCTTTAATTTTTGCATTTCTACCCTTGATTCCATAGATAACAATCTTTGGCCCAACTGTTCTTTTGACATTTCTAAACTAAATATCATAACGGATGCATTAGCTTTAACTGCCGCTTGCTGAGCAACGTTAAGTGCAAATGCTGTCTTACCCATTGCCGGCCTTGCTGCCAGTATTATTAAGTCGGAATTATGAAGTCCCGATGTTTTAGCATCTAAATCCTTAAACCCTGTAGTTAGACCTACAACCTTACCCTGGGTCTGAGTAGCTTTATCTATTATGTTAATATTCTCAAGGAGAACTTCTTTTATAGGTTTATAATCACTTTTCTGCCTTTTTTGTGCAATTTCAAATATCCCTTTTTCTGCATAATCAAGTATATCCTCTGCATCCATCTTCCCTTCATAACCCTTTTCGGTTATATCTTCAGAAGTTTTAATTAGCTGTCTCATGGAGGCTTTTTCGGCTACGATTTTTGCATATTCGCCAGCATTTGTAGTAGCTGGCACCTCTGCTGACAAGGTAGCAACATATGCTCTTCCGCCAACCATCTCTAGGGAATTCCTTTTTTTCAATTCTTCACATACTGTAAGCATATCTACCGGAGTATTGTTTCTATATAATTCAACAATTACCGTAAATATTTCTTTATGCATTTCGCTATAGAAATCCTCAGGCCTTAGTATATCAATAACATCTCCCAAAGCATCTTTGCTAAGCATTGATGCTCCTAGAACTGATTTTTCTGCTTCTTCATTATGTGGTGGGATTCTTTCAATCATTGTATATTACTCCTTTAACTGCTTGATTACTAGTCAGTAACTACTACAGTTAATTTGCCTATTACTTCATAAAACAGTTTAATATCAACTGTAAATGTCCCCATTTGTTTAATTGGGTTGTTCAGTACAATTTTTTTCTTATCTATGTCTATATTTTCTTGCTTTTTTAAAGCCTCAGAGATATCCTTAGAAGTAATAGATCCAAATAATCTTCCACCCTCTCCAGATTTAGTTACAATCGTAACTTTTATATCTTTTAATTTATCAGCTATAGCCTCTGCTGCTGCTTTTTCTTCAGCTCTTTTCTCTGCCTGAAGTTTTTTCTGTTTTTCAAGACTTCTAATGTTGCCATCTGTGGCTTCCGTTGCATAGCCTTTTGGTATTAGCAGGTTTCTTGCATATCCGTCGCTAACTTTTACGACTTCCCCTGCTTTTCCAGTACCTTTAACGTCTCTATTTAAAATTACTATCATAATATTACCTCCTAGTTATTCTCAAGTATTTCTTTTAGTTTTTCTATAACTTCTTCCGGGGTATCTAAAACCTGTGCTCCAGCCGTTGTTAAATGGCCACCTCCCCCAAATTTTTCCATTAACACTTGGACATTTACGTCGCCCAAAGACCTTGCACTTACCACAGTATTTCCTTTGTCATTTTTCCCTGCAACAAAAGTAGCTTTTATTCCCTTAATATTCAAGAGTTCATCGGCAACTTGGGAGTTGATAATCTGGGCATCTGCGTTTAACCCTTCACAGACTGAAACAGCAATGCCACAGTCTAAAATTTCCGCTGCCGCAATACATTTTGCTCGAACCCTAAAGGCCTCAATATCTGTTTGGAAAAAACGTTTAACCTCCGTAGTATCTGCTCCTGAACGTCTAAGCCATGCTGCAGCTTCAAAGGTTCTAACTCCAGTTTTCACTGCAAATCTATTTGTATCTATCGTCATACCTGCAAGTAATCCTTCTGCTTCTAGCTTAATCAAACTTTTCTTTGAGTTGGAGTACTGTAATATTTCGGTTACTAACTCACAGGTCGATGAAGCATATGATTCTATATATGACAAAGTAGCATTTTCGATGTAATCTTCTGCCCTTCTATGATGGTCGATAACTACAATTCTCTCTGTCTCATCTAATAGCTCCGAACACTCAACATAGCTTATTCTATGAGTGTCTAGAACAACAACAAGAGTCTCTTTATCTACAATTGACAATGCCTTATCGCTATTTATAAAACTATAATTTTCACTTTCTTTTGCTTGTTTATAAATTGCATGGAGTGCGTCATTATATTCATTAATTATTATATGTGCATCTTTGTTACAAAGCTGACATATTCTATATATTCCAAGAGCTGCACCGAAAGCATCCATGTCCGGATATTTGTGTCCCATTATCAATACCCGTTTTGACTGCTCAATTAATTGCTTTAATGCATGGGCAACAACCCTTGATTTACCTTTATTTCCTTTTTCAACGGTCTGTAATTTTCCGCCATAGTATTCTATTTTACTAACTCTCTTGACTACTGCCTGATCTCCGCCTCTTCCTAATGCTAAGTCCAAAGCTGCACTAGCATATTCTTCAGTCATGGCGGGAGTTTTACCGCCTATTCCTATTCCTATACTTAAGCTCATTGGAAAATCAGCTTCTGTTTCAATAGCTCTTATATCATCTAAGATTGAAAACTTTGTTTTTACCATGTCCTCTACGTGACAATTTTCAAAGTACATTATATATTCGTAATCTTTTATTTTATTAATTGAACCGTTTATTTTACCAGCCCACTGTCTGATTGTTCTGTCTACTTCTGTAGATATTGACATTCTTTTTTCTGCCGCAGTACTTGCAATCAGTTCATCATAATTGTCAACATTTATCATTGCAACACAAATTCGTTCATCATTATATCGTTCTTTTAAACTTTCGAAGTTTGTAATGTCATAAAAGAATACTAAAAGATTAGAATTGTCTTTATCTCCATTTTTACTTATCTGTAGTCTAAAGCTTTTTCCATTTCTTTCTATTACTAAGTATTTATTTGTCTCAATGGATTGATATAACTCTTCGATTTTAATTCCAGTCAAAGCAAAAAAATCTGCATCTTTTATTCCTTCATAGATAAAAACCTCACCTATATGTGAACTTGCTCTAACTACCTTTCCCTGTGAATTTACAATACACATGGGAAGTGGAACATATGAAGTTAACAATTTTTCAAACCTTGATTCTGCCATGATACTCCCCCATATTCTATAAGTAGGCTTATAAATTATAACATAATGTCTTTTTCTATAAGTGTTGATTTTGTGATTTTCAACATATAGTTATCGCTATATTATACCATAAAATCCTTCTAATTCCAAAAGATTTTGTTTTGTTTCTCTTCCTCCACTATAACCTCCCAAGTCTCCATTTTTGCCTATTACTCGGTGGCACGGAACTATTATTGGTATTGGGTTTTTATTATTAGCATAGCCTACTGCTCTTGCAGCCTTCTCATCTCCTGTTTTTCTAGCCAGTTCTTTATATGATATAGTTGCACCATAAGGTATTTTTCTTATTTCTTCCCACACTTTCAGCTGAAAACCCGTGCCATATAGTTTTATTGGTATATCAAAGTATTTTCGTTGCCTGTGAAAATATTCTTCCAGCTGCTTTATTGTCTCACTTATGGTTATACTTTTCTCATTTATAAATTGTTTTTCCTCTTTATAGCCAAAATCAATTTTTACTATTTTGCCATCTTCTTCCATAATATGTAAGTATCCAATCTTTGTTTTGTAATTATAATATTTCTTCATAATTTTATAACCTCTATTTTACCTCTGCATTCTGGGCACCTATAATTCTCCGGTGAATTAGTAATTCTTGTTTTCTTCATTCTATATGTAACAAAATTACAATTTTCACAATATATTTTATATTTATATTGCTTTTCTTCTACATCAATATTCAAACCTTCAATGTTTGTGCATCTCTCAACATTATATCCTAATTTAGCGTTAGCAATCTTGCTATACTCTTTCCATATGATTCCATGGTTCATACAATCGGGACAGGTGTGAATTAACTCGTGTGCAATCACACTTTTTATTTCTCTATCATTAAGTTTTCTTAGTTTATTAGATAATTCAATATGATATTCTATCTTACCTATTTTTTTTATTTTCTTACAACTTCCTAATCTCAGCTTAGCTCTAGTATTTTCCCTATCTAATACTATATTATTTGCAAGAGGAATTTTAATTGTAACTAGATCATAGTACACATCATTATATAATCTTTTAATTCTTTCATTATGCTTTTCTTCCATATCTCTTCTCCCCTTATAAAAAAGAATGCCCTGATGGCATTCTTTAATAATCTTTGTATGTTTCACATGAAACAATCTCTTTATCCTACTGATTTCAACAGTTCTATTAATCGTTCCAGTTCATCTTTGCTAAAATACTCTATCTCAATTTTACCTTTTTTTCCGTTTTCGTTGATCTTAATTCTTGTACCAAGGGCTTCTTTTAATTCTTCTTCTACCTTTATAGTATTTGCACTTTTTACTCTTTTAGCCGGTTTTCTCTTTAGATTTTTACCGACTGATGATACGATCTTTTCTGTTTCTCTTACAGATAGACCTTCTTTTATTATTCTATCACAAATTTCCTTTTGGATTTTCTCATCTTCTATTGTAATTAGTGTCCTAGCATGTCCTTGAGATATTTTGCCTTCCGACACATAGTCTTTTATATATGCTGGTAATTTCAAAAGCCTAAGAGCATTTGCAATGTAAGGTCTGCTTTTACCTATACTTTTAGAAACTTCCTCTTGAGTTAGTCCAAAAGTCGCTATCATTTGGTTCAAACCTTCCGCTTCTTCTATTGGATTAAGGTCTTCACGTTGCATGTTTTCAATGATTGCAATAAGCATATTTTGTTCATCAGTGAAATCCCTTATTAAACAAGGAACTTTTTTTAAGTTTGCCTTTCTTGCAGCTCGCCATCTTCTTTCACCTGCAACAATTTCATATACTTTTCCAGCTTTTCGTACAACTAGTGGTTGAATTATTCCGTGTTCTTGAATTGAGTTAGCTAAGTCTTCTAATTTCTCATCATCAAAAGTCTTTCTTGGTTGATTTTCATTAGGCTTAATCTGATGTAAATCTATATATATAACTGAATCTTTAGTGGCACTTTTTTCTACTTCTTCTGACTGTTCTAAAACTTTTTCACCGTTACTATTATCAACCGGCGCCTGGTCTGCAAATAGCGCTTCTAAACCACGTCCTAAACCACGATTTTTTTGTGCTGCCATTAATTATTCTCCTCCCATTCAAGAAATTCTTCTGCAAAGTCAGAGTATGCTTCTGCACCCTTTGATTTTGGGTCGTATTCAGTTATTGCCATACCAAAACTAGGTGCCTCTGCTAATCTTATGTTTCTTGGTATTACAGTTGAGTAAACCTTACTTCCAAAATATTTCTTTACTTCTTGTACAACTTGAACGGATAAATTAGTTCTTCCATCAAACATACTTAATATAACGCCTTCTATCTCTAAATCTTTATTAAAATTTTTCTTTACAAGTTCTATAGTGCTAACTAACTGACTTACACCCTCTAAGGCATAAAATTCACATTGTATAGGCACTAAAACACTATCCACCGCTGTTAAAGAATTTATTGTTAATAGTCCTAAAGATGGTGGACAATCTATAAAAATATAATCATACATATGTCTAATTTGGTCTAATGCTTGTTTTAAACGTCTTTCTCTCCCGTCAATTGTAACCAGTTCAACTTCTGCTCCCGCCAATGCAACACTTGCAGGTATGATGTCTAAATTTTTTATATTTGTATGCAATATGGCTCTCTTAGCATCATAATTTTCTTCCACAATAAGTTCATAAACTGTATCTGTTAATTCTTTTTTCGAAATTCCAACTCCACTAGTAGTGTTACCTTGAGGATCTATATCCAAAATCAGAATTTTTTTACCTCTCATTGCTAAACTAGCGCCTAAATTTATATTTGTTGTAGTCTTCCCTACTCCACCCTTTTGATTAAAAATTGCTATTGCCTTTCCCAATTCAGTTCCTCCTACAAATTATGCTTTGTATTTTATTATTCAATTATATAATAAATATGATTATATTGCTACCTTTTTCATAAAAATAATAGATGTTTCACGTGAAACATCTATTATTTTTATCTTTTTTAGGTATTATTATTTTTACTTCCATATAATCACCTTTATCATCTTGTGAATATATGGCATTTTTTTCCATCTCAGCTATTTGGGAAAAAGCTTTTTTTATAGTATTAATATATATCTTATAACTAATATAATTTATCTTGTTTGATTTTCTTACATTATCTTCTTCTTTTTTTAAAACTTCATCTATTATTTTTTCCGTTTGCTTAACATTAAGGTTATTATCTATTACTCTTTGAAGTACTTTTTTTCTACTTGTCTCATCAAGGATTTTTAACAAAGCCCTGGCATGGCGTTCTGTTAACCTATTTTCTGCCAGTTGTTTTTGAATATCAATAGGTAAACTTAAAATTCTTATTTTATTGGATATAGTAGACTGCTGTTTTCCAACCTTTTTGGCAACTTCACTTTGGGTTAGACCATATTCTTCTATTAATTGTTTATATGCATAAGCTTCTTCTATGTAATTTAAATCTTCCCGCTGAACATTCTCAACTAGGGCTATGACCGCTGCGTCTTTATCATCTGGGTTTTTCACTATTGCTGGTATTTTATTAAGTCCCGCAAGTCTAGCTGCCCTAAGACGTCTTTCTCCAGCAATTAATAAATATAAGCCGTACTTATCTTTTTTAACAATTATAGGTTGCAATACACCATATTCTAAAATAGAATCCTTTAATTCATTTAATTCAGCCTCTTGAAAGGTTTTTCTTGGTTGATTTGGGTTAACACATATTAACTCCATTGGAATTTCAGTAGTTTTCTTTTGTAACATTTTATCCCCCTAATTAACATCAAAAATATTTCCCTAGAAAAATCATAGCATTAATTAGTCATATAAGAATAAAAATCGCCATACAAAAAACCCCATATTACTCTAAATAATGGGGTCTTTCGCCGGAGTTCCTGCTTTTCTTGGATATTTAGCAGGAGTAGTATTTATTTTTTTTATAAAAAGTAATCTATGATCTAGCTCAAAATTTGGAATGTTAACTATTTCCACTTTTTCAACTTTTCCACCTAACTTATTTATAGCAGTTTCAGCTACCACTAGCTCTTTTTCTAAGTCTGGTCCCTTATAACATATAAAATACCCACCTATCTTTACAAGTGGAAGACAGTATTCAACTAGAGTAGATAGGTTTGCAACTGCTCGTGAAACACATATATCAAATTTTTCCCTATATTCTTTATTTTTTCCTACTTCCTCTGCCCTTCCATGAAGTGTAGAAGCATTTCTAATTCCAATAGATTCAGTCAATGTGTTTATAACTTTTAATCTCTTATTCAATGAATCCATAAGGACAAATTCTTTATCATTGGCAATAATAGCTAATGGTATTCCTGGGAAACCTGCTCCAGTTCCAACATCTATCACATGTTTAGCATTTTTAAACTCCTCATATTGGCATATTACCACCGAATCTATAAAATGTTTTTTAATAAATTGATCCTTATCCACTATAGCAGTAAGGTTAATTTTATCATTCCATTGCAAAACACCTTCCATATAAAGATTGAATTTTTCTAAAGCATCATTATTATATGAGATATCCATTGAATTTAAGGCATTTTTTAAGTTATCCATTCTTTCTACGTTTCTCCTTTTCAAGGTGAACTAATAATACATTAATATCTGCTGGTGAAACACCTGAAATTCTAGATGCTTGACCTACTGAAATTGGCTTTACCTGATTTAGTTTTTGGATTGCTTCAATTCGTAATCCTTCAACAATTGAGTAATCAAAATTTTCTTTTAATGGTTTATTTTCAAGTTTTTTAAACCTTTCAATCTGCATTAATTGTTTATTAATATAACCTGCATATTTTAATTGAACCTCTAATTGATTAATTGCATGTGACGATAGCTCAGGTCTATCATGATCAATTTCTGATAAACTCTCATATGTTATCTCAGGTCTTTTTAGTAACTCAGCCATAGAAATTTTATTTTGCAAAGGAGTACTATTGTGCTTTTCCAAAAATTCATTTACTTCTTTAGGCATAAGAATTTTTTCTTCAAGACGTTTTCTTTCAGCTTCTACAAGATTCTTTTTATATAGATATTTGTCATATCTTTCCTTATCTGCCAATCCTATACAGTAAGATTTTTCCGTAAGTCTCAAATCTGCATTGTCCTGTCTTAAAACCAGTCTATATTCCGCTCTGCTGGTCATTATTCTATAAGGCTCATTAGTACCTTTAGTTATTAAATCGTCGATTAAAACGCCAATATAAGCCTCGCTTCTGTCAAGTACAAAAGGTGATTTTTTATCTATCTTAAGAACAGCGTTTATTCCTGCCATTAAACCTTGTGCTGCCGCCTCCTCATACCCTGAACTACCATTAAATTGTCCTGCACAAAAAAGATTTTCTATATACCTGTTTTCCAAGTTTATTTTTAAATCTGTCGGATCAATACAATCATACTCTATTGCGTATGCAGGTCTTGTTATTCTAATATTTTCTAAACCAGGTATAGTTTTATAAAATCCAAGTTGAACATCCTCTGGTAAACTAGAAGACATACCCTGAATATACATTTCGTCTGTATCAAGACCTTCCGGTTCAATAAATAATTGATGCCTATCTTTGTCTGCAAATCTGTTTACTTTATCTTCTATAGAAGGACAATATCTTGGACCTATACCTTCTATTTGTCCACCAAATAACGCTGACCTATGAAAGTTTTCTCTTATTAAATCATGAGTTGTTTCATTAGTGTAACTTAGCCAACATGAAACTTGGTCTTTTTCAAGTGCATCATTCATAAAAGAAAAAGGAACAATTACATCATCACCTTTTTGTTCTTTCATTTTAGAATAATCCAAGCTATCTGCAAGAGCTCTAGCAGGTGTCCCTGTCTTAAATCTTCTCAATTTCATGCCATATTTAGCTAAATTATCTGCAAGCTCAACTGAAGGGGCCAAGCCATTAGGACCACTTTCAAAAGCGGCATCCCCTATAAAAATCTTACCCCTCAAAAAAGTACCAGTAGCCAAAATAACTGCTTTAGATTTATAATAAGCGTGGGTTTTGGTTATAACACCACAGACTTTACCATCTTCAATAATCAAATCTGTTACTTCGGCCTGTTTCATATCTAAGTTTTCTTGCTTCTCAATTGTTTTTTTCATTTCAACGTGATATTTATGTTTATCAGCTTGGGCACGTAAAGAATGAACAGCTGGCCCTTTTGCTGTGTTAAGCATTTTACTTTGAATAAAAGTTTTGTCTATATTTTTGCCCATTTCCCCACCAAGTGCATCTATCTCACGTACTAAATGACCTTTTCCAGTTCCTCCTATTGAAGGATTACAAGCCAACATAGCAATTGCTTCTAAATTTATTGAAAATAACAGGGTTTTCTTTCCCATTCTAGCAGAAGCTAAAGCGGCTTCACAGCCTGCATGACCAGCCCCTACTACTATACAATCATATTCACCCATCAATATTTTTTCCATACTAATACCTTCGATTACTTTCCTAAACAAAATCTTGCAAAAACTTCATTAATTATATCTTCTTGCACAGTTTCACCAATTATTTCTCCAAGAAGTTCATATGCGCTGTTTACATCTATTTCAATAAACTCTAATGCTTCTTCATTCTTAGTCATTTCTAACGCATCATTTATCGATCTATTTGCCTCAACCAATAAATTTTTATGTCTAACATTTGTTACTAAAAGACTATCTTTTTGAGTAACTTTTCCTCCATATACTAATTCTTCAATAGAGTTTTCAATTTTATCAATACCCATATCAGTTGCAATTGAAGCTTCTACAATTGTAGCATTAGGAATTAAACTAGTTACTTCTTCCTTATTAATTTTACAATCTAAATCTAATTTATTAAAAACTAGTATTACATTTCTATTATCAACATGCTCTATAATTTTCAAGTCTTCAGAATTAAGACTTGTGCTACAATCAACCATTAAAATAATTAAATCTGCATTATTAAATGATTCTTTACTTTTTTCAATTCCGATTTTTTCAATGATATCTTCTGTTTCTCTAATTCCTGCCGTATCTGTTAACCTTACAGGAATTCCTCTAATAGTCAACATTTCTTCAATAGTATCTCTTGTTGTCCCCGGTATCTCAGTAACTATTGCTCTGTTTTCTTTTAATAAAGAATTCATTAATGAAGACTTACCTACATTAGGTTTTCCTATAATAGCAACATTTAATCCTTCTTTAATCATTCTACCAGTTTCTGCAGAATCTATCATTTTATTTATTTCTAAATAAACTTCCTTTAGAGATTCTGATAAATTACTATATGTCAGTTGTTCAATATCTTCATCTGGATAATCAATATTAACAGCAATATTAACTAATATATCAACTATTTTTTTTCTCAATAATTTTATTTGTTCAGAGAATTTACCTTCTAACTGATTTAAAGCAACATCAAAAGTTTTTTCCGACTTTGCTTTTATTAAATCAATAACTGCTTCAGCCTGAGATAAATCTAGCCTACCATTCAAAAAAGCTCTTTTAGTGAATTCTCCAGGTTCAGCCAATCTGGCTCCATTTTGTAAAACTATTTCTAGAGTTTTCTTTAAAGAAATAATACTTCCATGACAATTAATTTCTACCACATCTTCAGCAGTATAGGTTTTTGGACCTTTCATGTAAACACAAAGAACTTCATCAATTATTTTATTAGATGAAGGTTCTACTATATTACCATATATCATTTTTCTGCTTTCAATTTTTTTAGAAACCGGCTTAAATATTCTATTTAAAATATTTAAAGAATTTTCTCCACTAATTCTTATAATACCGATTCCGCCCTCTCCATATGCAGTGGATATTGCAGCAATTGTATCTTCCATATATTCTCCTTGTATTTAAAATAGCCCGTTTATAAACGGGCTATAAATTACTTTAATTCAATTATAACCCTTCGATATGGATCTTGCCCCTCACTTCTAGTTATTACGTGTGGGCTATTTTGAAGAGTTGCATGAATTACCTTTCTTTCATAAGGATTCATAGGTTCAAGTCTAACACTTTTCTTTGTTTTTACTACTTTTTCTGCTAATCTTTCAGCAAGCTGCTCTAATGTCTTCTCTCTCTTTGATCTGTAATTTTCTGCATCAACAACAACTCTAACATAATTTTCTGCATCTTTATTAACTACTAAACTAGTTAAATATTGAATAGCATCAAGAGTTTGTCCTCTCTTACCAATTATAGTACCTGAATCTTTTCCTTGTATATCTACATATACATTATCATCATTTAATTTGGCTGAAATATCTAAATTTAAGCCCATTTGATCTGTGACTTCCTTTAAGAAAGATATAGCAACATGATCATCACATGGCTCCATATCGCCTTTAGGTTCTTCTATAACTACCTTTTTTACAGGTTCTTTTTTTGAAACACTTTTTTCAGCTTTTTTTTGTAATAAAGCCTTAGTATTATCATTTTTCTCTATTTTGTCTTCGGCCTTCTTATCAGGGTTTTTTTTCTTTTCAACTCTTACCAAAGCAAGCTTTGAACCGATGCCAAAAAATCCTCTAGATGGCTCTTCCAAAACAGTTACATCTACTTCATCAATAGTAAGTTTTAGGTCTGCCAAAGCTAATTCTACAGCAGTATCAACATCTGTTCCCCATTTTTCCGAAAAATCCATATTAATTTTTTCCTCCAACGCCCTTAGTTATTTTTTCTTTTTCTTCTTAGTTTTTTTATCATCTTCTCTAAGAGCTTTTCTTAGTTTATTCATACGTATGTTAAAGAAGATCTGAATAAACTGGCTTCCAAACCAATAAATTGCTAATCCAGATGGATAAGACCTTGCCATCCATAAAATCGTAATTGGAAAGAAATATTTCATAATTTTCATCATAGCATTTGACTGTGCAGGCCCTTGAGCCATAGTCTGCTGTGATAGTGAAAATGAAATAAATGTTGTTACTCCTGCTAATATAGGTAATATCCATAAATCAGGTTGACTTAAATCTTTTATCCATAAGAATGGCTCGTGAATCGCAAATAACATATTATCATTAGTTATGTACATCATTGGATTTCTAAGCAAAGAAAATAGCCCCATGATTATTGGCATCTGTATTAGCATTGGTAAACAACCACCCATTGGACTGAAACCTTCTTCTTTATAAAGCTCAGACATTCTCTGGTTTAGTGTTTCTTTATCATTTGCATATTTTTTCTGTAATTCCATCATTTTAGGCTGAATGCTACTCATTGCAGCTGTTGATTTTATTTGTTTTGCATAAAGAGGATATAAACAAAACTTAACAATTACAGTAACAATAAGCAGTGTAATACCATAATTTCCAATATAACTATAGATTACACTAAGCAACCATCCTAAAGGTTTTGCAATTATTCCCATTAACTTCCTCCATTATTTTAAAGGATCATATCCCCCTGGATTCCAAGGGTGA
Source organism: Anaerovoracaceae bacterium (assembly GCA_040307645.1). Lineage (GTDB taxonomy): Bacteria > Bacillota > Clostridia > Peptostreptococcales > Anaerovoracaceae > JAVXAG01. Next base: position 33,543 of record JAWRJF010000057.1, read on the forward strand.
CACTTTAAAATTCGCTTAATTCCTAAGTAACTACCTTTAAAAACTCCATATTTTTCTAGAGCTTGAATAAAATATGTGGAGCAGGTAGGATAAAATCTACAAGTAGGCGGAAATAAAGGCGAAATAAACCGTTGATATCCTCTTATAATAAAAATCATAATTTTTTTTAAGAAACTACCAACATATCTCATTATTTCTTTAATACTCCGGTTCTTCTCATAGCAGATTCAAGAGATTTCTTGACATCTGCACATTTTGCATTACATATAGTATTTCTAGCTATGATGATAAAATCATAACCGGGTGGAAATTCTTTGTCAGTTAGTCTGTAACTTTCTTTCATAAGTCGTCTTGCTCTATTTCTTTTGACACTATTTCCAACTTTTTTACTTGCTAAAAAAGCTATTCTATTGTAGGGAAGATTATTTTTGTTATAAAAAATAACAATATACCTGTCTCCTACTGATTTTCCCTTATTATAAATTTTTGAAAAATCACTTTTTCTTCTTAATACATCTTTTTTTAGCATTCTTTTTTAATTAAGATACAGCAAACTAAGGTCTAAAACAAAAAGACCCTAGTAACGGTCTTTATGCTGTTAATCTTTTTCTTCCTCTTGCTCTTCTTCTTTTTAAAACATTTTTACCGTTTTTAGTTCTCATTCTTTTTCTGAAACCATGTTCCTTCATTCTCTGTCTTTTTTTTGGCTGATATGTCTGTTTCATTACAAGTAACCTCCTTGTTCAATATATTTGTCGCGTAATCTAAATTTCAATATACGCACACATGTCCTATAATTATACTTTCCATGTATACAATTGTCAATGGTTTTGATTTTTTTTTTGCTTATAACAATATTTTGTAAGATATGCACAGTTTTATCCATAGCATGTGGATAACTTCTGTGATATATTATTTAACAAAGAGTAAATTTAACACTTGTATATGGATAACTTATTTTGTACAATGAAAATAATAATAAATAAAGTAAGGATAGTATTATGAAAAACGCTCAGAAAATTTGGAATGATGTATTAAGTATAATTGAAAATAACACGACCTCTATAAGTTTTGACACTTGGTTTAAACCTTTAAAAATCAACAATATCAATAATGATTTAAAAATAATATATTTAGAAGCAGAAGAAGATTTCATTATTAATATTCTAAAAAGCAGGTATTTACCTCTTATTGAATCAAGTTTTAAAAATATTTTAAACGATGATTATAGAGTTATTATAAAAAATGGAGAAGAGTATAAAAAAAATCAAGAGATAATAAGTAATCAAAAAGTTATTAAACCAACTTTTGAACCAGGCCTTGATAAACAAAAAATATTCAATCCAAGATATAATTTTGAAAATTTTATTGTTGGAAATAGTAATAAATATGCTCATGCAGCAGCTTTAGCTGTAGCAGAATCACCATCAGAAGCATATAATCCTTTATTTATTTATGGAGGATCCGGTCTTGGTAAAACACACTTAATGCATGCCATTGGTATATATCTACTCCAAAATAATCCAAACATAAATGTTCTTTATGTATCATCTGAGATGTTCACAAACGAATTTATTAAATCCCTTGCTGAAAATAAAACTAGAGAATTTAAAAATAAATACAGAAAAGTGGATGTATTGCTAATAGACGATATTCAATTTCTAGAGGGAAAAGATACTATGCAAGAAGAGTTTTTCCACACATTCAATACTTTATATGATTTAAATAAACAAATTGTTATTTCAAGTGATAGAGCACCTAATAAGCTAGTAAATTTAGAAGAAAGATTACGATCTAGGTTTATGTGGAATTTAATAGCCGATTTACAACCTGCAGATTATGAAACAAGAGTTGCAATTTTAATGAAAAAAGCCGAGAATTCTAATATTGAAGTGACAGACGATTTATACGAGGTTATTTGTCTTATTGCAGAAAAAATAAAGAATAATATTAGAGAGCTTGAAGGAGCTTTTAATAGAATAATAAGTTTTTCAAGTTTAATGAATGAAAAGATAGATAAGAATTTTGCAAAACGAATATTGAAAGACATTATACAGAATGGTGGGACAAGTGTACGACCAGAAAAAATAAAAACTGTTGTTAGTAGATATTTTAATATTAAAGTCAATGAAATGGAGTCTTCCAAAAAAACTAACAAAATAGCTTTTCCAAGACAGATTGCAATGTTTCTTTGTAGAGAACTGACCGATTATTCATTACCTAAGATAGGTAATCTTTTTGGAGGAAGACATTATACAACAGTTATACATGCATGCGATAAAATACAAAATGAAGTTAACAACAATGCTTCTGTAAAAGAAATTATTGAAAATTTAAAGAAAGAAATTAATGAATAACTTATCAACATACATATTTATTAAAAAAATGAATTATCCATGTTTTTTCAACATCAAAAAATACAGAGAATTCAAAGGTTACATAAGTTATCCACACATTTCACACCCCCTACTACTATTACTACTAAAAAAATATAAGAAAAAGAACTAAATTTGGAGGTATTTTATGAAATTTACTTGTAAACAGCAAACGCTATCTAAAGCCCTTAATATAGTATCAAAAGCAGTTACAACTAGAACTACAATTCCTATTCTAAAAGGTATATTATTAAATGTTTCAGAAGATGGAAGATTAACACTTTCAGCATCTGATTTAGATTTAACTATAGAAAACAATATAGGCATAGATAATTATGAACCTGGATCTGTTGTGGTTTTATCTAAATTGTTTGGAGACATTATTAGAAAACTACCTAATGATGATGTGCTGGTAGAACAAATAGAAAATAATATACACATAAAATGCAGAAATTCTGAATTTAGTATTATAGGTTTACCTTCTGATGAATTTCCTAGTATTAATGATATAGAAGAAAATAATGAATCTATATCTTTTGATAAGGAGATATTAAAAGATATGATTAAGAAAACATCTTTTGCTGCAAGTATTGATGAATCTAAAGGTGTAATAACTGGAATACTAATAGAATTAGAAAATGAAAATATTAATATGATAGGTATTGATGGTTATAGAATGGCTATAGCCAGAGAAAAAATGGAAAACAATGAAGAAAGAAAAATTATAATATCATCAAAGATACTAAATGAAATAAGTAAAATATTATCAGAATTGGATACTGAAGAAAAAGAAATAATGATGGTTATAAGTGATAAAAGAGCAGTATTTTTAATTGATAATTTAAAAGTCGTATTAAGATTATTAGATGGTGAATTTATAAAGTACAGAGATATTATTCCTAAAGATAATAAATGTGAAGTAAAAGTTAATAGATCAGAGTTAATGAACAGTATTGAAAGAGCTTCATTACTTTCTAAAGAAGGAAAAAATAACTTAATTAAATTTACTATTGAAAACTTAAATATGACAATAACTTCAAAGTCTGAAGAAGGTAATGTAAGAGAAAATATAGGAATTATAAAAAAAGGTGAAGATTTATCTATAGGTTTTAATGCAAAATATGTTTTAGATGTTTTAAAAGCTATTGATGACGAAGAAATAATAATGTTATTTAATACAAGTATAAGTCCTTGTTTAATAGAAC
>JAWRJF010000058.1:0-33949 GCA_040307645.1 Anaerovoracaceae bacterium
CCTTCCTTTGGTTTTTCTATACTCATATTATACCACAAAAACCCTAATAAGTGTTGAAATTTCAGTGTTTATATTGATTTATTGCACAAGAAAAAGTCCTCGGATTCGTCGTGAACCCTCGGACTTTGTCTTCAGTCTGAACCTCTCGTTAATGAGAGGTTTTCTTTTGTATGAAAGATTACATTTAATTCAGGACTTTTTGTTGTATCTTATCCTGCGGTCTTCCTAATAGCTTAGTTAATACCAGATATAATATAGCTGCAGCACCTATCCCTTGGGCGAAAGGTATGCCATAAGGTATAAATTTAATTACTCCGTAACCTGTTATCCATGAAATAATACCTATCCAATTAAATCCTTCATATATTTTGAAGTTTTCAGCTTTTCCTTTACCTACAATCCAATAGTCTGCTAATATAACTCCCATAGTTGGAAGCAAGGCATCTCCTAAGATATATAAAAAACTTTCGAAATGATCTGCCAAGCCAATCATAGCAAATATTGTTCCAATTACACCTGATACCATGGTAGCGATTGCTCTTTTATTTTCTGCTAAGTTAAACATTAAAACTGCATTAATTCCTCCTGAGTATGCATTTGTAGTATTAGTTGTCCATGTAGCTGAAATGAGGACTAGCATACCAAGAATTGGAATGCCTACTTCACAAAATACAAGTGTTATGTCATATTGCTGTGCCACTCTGGTCATTACAGCACCTAGTACTACCATCAGTACTCCTGCAGGCATTACACCTATGGAACTTGATAGAATTGTATCTTTTCTAGTTCTTTGATATCTTGTTATATCAGCAGCTGCTAGGCATCCTGCTGCCATAAAGCTAACTGTCAAGACTATACCATCGATAAAGCTCATAGTAGGTGCATTATTATCAACGAAGAGTTTATCCGTTCCGTACTTGTTTAAAGCCAGGATACAACCGATAATCGTTACTAGAAATAATGCAGGAACAGCGATTTTGTTTAACTTATCTAATGCATTAATTCCATATACTGCTGTAACTAGCATAATAGTTCCCCATATAATCATAGACAATATTGGGGAGATGTTGACATGAAAAAACCTGTCAATTAAATTTGAAAATGCATCCCCGCATACGCTTGTTTGAACTGCAAACCATCCAATCATAGAAATGAAAATCAATGTGCTTATTAAGTATCTTGCACCTTTTCGCCCAAATCCACCAATAGCTGTTATACATGTTGGTACCCCAAGGTCACTTCCCATAATACCCATTAATGAAAATAGTATAATAACGATTATGTAACCTACGATACCTGATAAAATTGCGTTAGTTAAAGACATATTTTCTGCTAAAATTCCTCCAAGCAAAAGAGTTGGGACACAGATCATGATTCCTGCTTGGATTAAGGCCACATCAACCCATCCTTTTCTTTCGTCAATGGGGACTTTTTCTAGAGTAGTAGTTTCTATGCTGCTACTTTTTTTCTTTTTTTCGTTCATTTGAGCCTCCTAACTTTTTTTCAATTATATAGTTAGACGCCCCTCTCAAGCCCTATAATAATTATAAAAAACTTTAATATTTTTTGAAAATTTTACAATTTCACACTCTTTAGTTAAATTTCCTCACCTATCAAAATTCTTAATTTTACCGCAATAGCCAGCGTTTCATAAAACTTCACATTGTCATTCTCCATATCCAATGCACTTTTTACTTTATTGATTCTATATCTTATAGTATTTTCATGTTGATTCATTATAGACGCAGTTTCCTGATAATTTCCTGAATTTGCAACAAAAGTTTCCATGGTAAGCAATATTTCTGATAAGTTTTCTGCAGAAACTTTTTCTCTAATAGAATTAACATATGCTTTATAAAAATCATGTGCTTCCTGACAATCCTTGATGGATACCAAAAGCTGAAGTACCGATAAAGGTTCATATGTTTGTTTTGTTATTTTCATAGTTTTTGCAGTTTCTAACGCTCTTCTGCCTTCTTCTAGAGCCTTCCTAATATCTTTTCTATTATAAATCCTGCTAAAACCTAAAACTGCGTTATCGATGAAGTCACTAATTTTACTGGAAGTAGCATCAGAATGATATTTTAGTTTTTTTATTTCACTTTCACTAAGTATAAATATTATATTATTATTGCCTCTTACCATAATATCTTGTTTCTTATTTAGGTACATTGTGTCTAATTCTGTCTGTGTTATTAATGATGATATCTCTCCATCTACACAAATAACTCTAACATACTGCTCTATATTAGGATTAATACTATAGAGAATTTCCATTCTCTCATTATTACTCTCAGACCCATAAATTATTTTATCTAGTTTTAAAGCATTAATTGCATTCAAATTATCTATTGTAATATATTTGTTTATTGCATCCATAATATGAGCATAGGGTATATCTTCTTTTGTTAACAAAACGGGGAAATCACTTTCCTTACATTTTTTTAATACCTCTTGATTTATTACATCTATACAATCATCTGATACAATAAACAACCCACTACAATTGCCCTTAATTAATGTGTTAATGAATTTTTCAACATCTTCTTTCTTGGACCGAAACTGTTCTAAACATGATATAAAAAAGTCTCCCTCTTCTACTATTTTATCATCTAAAATATTATCCCGAAAAGGACAGTCAAAAACTGAAACTCTTTTTACCTTTCTAAACAGTCCTTCTTCTCCCGCTAGTATTTCCACATTATTGAACAGATTGTTTTTTAATATCTCTTTTAATGATATATACATTGAAGATCCTCCAAAAAAATATTGTTCTAAGATTTAACTAAATTATACAGATTTTGGGTTGATTAGTATTCTAATATTATCATATTTAGTGTGATTATTTTCATAAAATTCTCATATTCTATATGTTATTTTAAAATGATGAAAATCAAAAAAGCCCATCACGATATGATGAGCCCAAAAAATTCTATAATACAACCTGTGAGGTTATATCTAATCTGTTTTTATTTCTACAATATTCTATAAAGTTCCTCGAAATCTGCATTTGTTTTCTATAAGGGCTGAGAAAATCTCCAACCTTTTGATAAAGGGATTCGATATTATATATTTCAAGATATTTTCTAAGGTTCATTTCCTCTAGGTATTGAATACCTTCAAGACAATAAATCAGTTCTTCAAACCCACCTGTCTTTTTCAGATCCCGGATGCTGTCGATAACGGTTCTTTCAAGATCTGTTACCCTAACTCCTGGGATATTCTGAGCCTCCACTATACCTTCATCCATCTTAGAGGAAACACATTTATAGGTCACATTGTCATATGTAAAATTATTAAATATTCTTTCAGAAGAAACATAGACTTCATTTAAGATTTGTTTTGCCAGCCCGTAATACTCGAAGGCACTGTGGTGAGAAAGATATGCAGTTTCATTTATGGCAGAAGCAATTTGGTATCTGTTTGCTGCCATCCTGCCTGTAGCTGGATTGACCACAGAATACATATTTTTTCTTATTCTCCTGACCTGATCACTTTTTTTTAAACTCCTAAGTTTATTATAAGCCATTTCTTCGCTTTTAGCTAGTTCCATGACCTCTTTAATTCCGAAAATCGGATACTTGGCCAGCTCATCTAATACTTCCATCTTTCTCACCTCGTGTCTATCCTGTCTACCCATTGTTATTCTTTAGATATAATAACTTCTCCATTAAAGAAATATATCTTCTCTCCTTGAGGAATGTAATCAGAGATACTCTCTATTACCTCCGGTGCCAATTCACTTGCCTCTTCTTTGTACTCTAAGCCAAAAGCGTAAAAACCATTGTAGTTATTCTCGCTTAAGGTAACATTTTCAAGAGGCTTATCACTAAACTTTGCAGGATCTGTAAAAAGCGCTATTTTAAGTGTATCGCTAGATAGATTAAAGGTTGTGTTCCTAATTGAAACATTTCCTGAATCCAGCTTCTTGTACACTCCAAAAGCATTTTTTCGTGAACTGGATGCAGTTATTATTGAATTGGATAAATCAAGGCCTGCATCTGTTTCAACTTTAATACCTATTCCATTTCCTGGAGGCCTCTTGTTGTCATTAACTGAATTGATTTCAATATTTTTTATATTTAATACCCCTTTTGAAACTAGAAGCGCGCAAGTGTCATATTCCGAAAAATCAGTCAGTGAACTAACTGTCCTACTGACCTTTTTATTGTTACCGTCAATAGTGACACTTCGCTTAACTTCAATACAATTTTTAACTTCAAAAGAGTCCCCCAGTTTTATTTTCTCAATGCCGGTATCCTCTAAGGCCTGGTTTAATTCTTCCTCATTATTTACGACCTTAGAAACTGGCTCAGGTATAGAAATAGGTTCTATAATAACCGGCGTAGGGATTGGTTTTTCACCTACCAAAACGGTTTCACCAGGATTAATTACCACATTTCTCCCATAATTATCAAGAACAGCGAAAGGTCCTTTTGCGTCACTTTCCACTGTAACCTGGACTAATGAATTTTCACCAAAAGCTACAGACACTCCCCTATCCACTGCAAGAGCGCCTAAAACAACCTCTGCCTTTTTTTCATCTGCCACTATAATTTTTGCAGAGGTATTCAACCTCAGCTTTGCCGGTCCTACTAAATTTACAGTGTCTACCTTTGAATCGGGCATCAAAGTAGTTTCACCCCCAGCTAAAGTTAATTCCCTGACTTGGCCATTAATTATAAGTGGGGCCTGTGCCTCCCCGACAAAAATCCTCTTGGCTTCGCCATTAAGGATAACTCTCCCTGTTTTTTCTGTGTTTTTTATATCAAAATCCAATGTTGGTAGTTTTATTTCTTTAAAGATAGCATTTACCGTTACGTCTGAGTAAGGTGCCTTAATAACAAAAGTTTTTTTATTTCGCAGGTCACCCTTTTCCCCTACGCTATAATTTAGAGCCTTAGTTTTATTAGAAAGGGTTACAGTTCTTAAGTCTAAAGACGTCAAAAGTTTATTTAGATTAGACTGTACTGAAGTTGTACCATTTTTGTCAGTAACCAGGACTTTTTTTGAAAGTTTTCGTTTACCAACTTTAGTAAAAATAGTTATGTTCCCTGTCTTCTTAGGATTAATTTTCCCAGTCTTAGAAATTGTAGCGTAGTTGGTATTGCTGACTCTAAACTCGGTGGCCTTCTTATTATTGACTGAATACTGATTACCTTGGACTAAAATTCCTCTTCCATTACTAATTATTACGGAATTACCCGCCTTGCCAGCAAAAGCTACCGTTGATGATGAGAACAACATACTAAACATCACCACTATAACAAATACGCTGGTGTAAATACCTTTTTTTAATTTCATAGTCTTTCTCTCTTTCCTAAAAATATTAAATTCGCTTTGCCACTCGAATTATATTATACATCTAGGAATTCTTTTAGTAAATCAGAATATTCTATTTTTTTATTTAAATAAAAAAAATAGAGCATATTCATTAATCCATATTTATGTGTATTATTGTGTATGTGTATGTGTGTGTTACGGAGGATTATGTGCCTATGCTCTGAAAAATATTATACTATATTTTTTTTTGAAAAAAAAGAGAAAATTTTATATAATTACAAATATTTTTATTATTGATATATTGTTAATAATACACTAAAATCAAAAGACTATCCTCAATCCATAAGAAGCATATCTAACTCTTTACGAATTTTCTCTGTTTCAACCTCGGCCATCCCTCTATCCTCACCATATACGGTAATATAAATCTTAATCTTTGGTTCTGTCCCACTTGGCCTAACTATCACAGTATGCCCACCTTTAAGCTGGAATTTCAGCATATCCGACTTGGGCAGGCCATCAATGCCTGTACTATAATCTAACATCGAAACAATCTTATACTTCCCCAGAGACCGGGTTACTTGACGAAAACTATCCATTATACTTTGCATCTTTTCGAAACCGGCTGCTCCTTCAAAAGCATATGAATGTACTGTTTCCAAGCAATAACCGTGCTCTTCATAAATTTCCTCAAGTCTTTCTAATAGGCTGATTCCCCGTGACGCGTAGTAGCAAAACATTTCGCAGATGAGTAATGCTGCATTTACTGCATCCTTATCCCTAACATATGAACCTGTTAAATATCCATATGACTCTTCGAATCCGAAGATAAAAGAACGGGCTTTGCGCTTAGCTTCTAACTGACCTATCTGTTCACCTATATACTTGAAGCCAGTCAAGACATTCTTAGTCGTTACACCGTAGCTTGAAGCAATCTTCTGGCTTAAGTCAGTGGAGACAATAGTCTTTATCATAACCGGGTTTTTTGGCATCTTTCCATTGTTTATACGCTGGCTACAGATATAGTCCAGAAGCAGCAGGCCTGTCTGGTTTCCTGTAAGCTGCACATATACGTAGTCATCATATTTAACTGCTATACCAACACGATCACAGTCAGGGTCAGTGGCCAAAAAAAGATCTGCATTGCAACGCCGTGCATACTCTATTCCAAGTTCCATTGCTTCACTGTTTTCAGGGTTAGGATATGGACATGTTGGGAAATTACCATCCGGCAGTTCCTGCTCTTTTACAACATGAACATTGATGAAACCTGTCTCACGCAATATTCTAGTCACCGGTTCCAGACCTGCACCGTTCAGCGGGCTATATACAATAGCAGCGTTCTTATTTATTATTTCGCCAAATAATACAGACTGCTTCTTAACTTGTCTCACATATTTTGTATAAACCTCTTCTGCGATATATGTAATTATTCCTGATGCTAGTCCTTCATCAAAATCGCAAGCTTTCACATCATTAAAGATATCCAGCTTTTCTATTTCTGCAAGAATATTATTGGATGCATCAGTGGTGATCTGGCAGCCGTCAGCTCCATATACTTTATAACCATTATATTTGCTTGGGTTATGAGATGCGGTTACCATTACACCTGCAGAAGTCCTTAATGAACGAATTGCATAAGAAACTGCAGGAACCGGCATCAGCTGTGGCCATATGTGTACGCGCACACCATTTGCAGCGAAAACCCCAGCTGTAACTTTTGAAAAAACATCTGATTTAATGCGACTGTCATAACCGATGACAACAGATGGTTCATCGAAATTCTTTATAAGATAATCAGCAAGTCCCTGGGATGCCTTGGCAACGGTATAAACATTCATACGATTAGTTCCCGCACCTATAATCCCTCGAAGGCCTGCTGTACCAAAAGATAAATCCCCGTAGAAAGCATCTTCAATAGCTATTTTATTATCAGCCATATCAAAAAGGTCAGCTTTCACATCATCATCAGTAACCTTTTCACACCATAATTGGTATTTTTCCATATATTTATTTTCCATAATATCTTATCCTTATATCAAAATAGGCCGAAATATCTCGGCCCTATAGTGTTTTTATTTCTCATCCGCTTCAATAACTAGATTTTTCATTTCTTTCTTGTAGTCCTCAACTCCTGGTTGATCAAATGGATTAACTCCCATAAGGTATGCTGACATAGCACAGGACATTTCGAAGAAGTAAATAAGGGCACCCATGTTATATTCATCAAGTCTTTCTATCTGCATAAGGTTCATAGGGATGCCGCCTTTTTCGTGGGCAATAATTACACCCTGTTCTGCGCAATCGTTAATCTGTTCTAAAGTCTTTCCTGCATATGGGTATCCCGCATGCCAAGGTATATCAAAATCATAGTCCGATTCGGATATTCTAATCATGGTTTCGAAGAAAATCTTTTTCCCTTGCTGAAGGAATTGTCCCATTGAGTGAAGGTCTCTTGTAAAGCAAAGGCATGAAGGGAATATTCCTTTTCCTTCTTTTCCTTCACTCTCACCGAATAGTTGCGTAAGCCATTCGCCAAAATAACGAAGGTTCACGTCGAAATACTCGAAGACTTCTATGACTTTACCTTCTTTGTATAAAAGGTTTCTCCCTGCTGCATACTGAATCATTTTTTCTTTCCATTCATTGCTTTTTGCAATTTCTGCTGCTCCGGCAAGGATTTCACGTATATTATGACCTGCTGCAGCAACGGGAAGCATTCCCACTACTGAAAGCACTGAATATCTCCCACCAATATCATCAGGGACAACGAAACTTTTATATCCGTTTTCAAAAGCTTCCTGGTGAAGGTCCCCTTTGTGTGCATCAGTTATAACATAGATTCTTTTTCTTGCCTCTTCGTAGCCGTACTTAGCAAACATTTTTTCTTTCAGAATGGAATATGATAATAAAGATTCCACAGTCCTTCCTGATTTTGAAATTACTATCATGCAAGTAGACTGGTTCTCCAATTGTTTAACAAGCTTGTCCATATATGCTGCACTCATGTTGTAGCCTGCAAATTTTAGTGCCGGCCATCCTGGCCTGCTACCATTAAGTGCGTCATTTAATGCTTTTGCACCAAGATATGACCCCCCTATTCCAACAACGATAATAAGAGAGCACTGTTTTTTTATCTTTTCGGCTGTGTCCTCAATATTCACAAGTAAATCCTGATCAAACTCATAAGGGAGCTTTACCCAGCCGGTAAATGCTTCTTTTCCACTATGAAGGTGCTCGTACCATTTTTCAGTATTATGAAGATATTGGTGCTCACTTCCGGTAGCTTCATAGTCTATTCTGTTTTTCGATAAATCTACTTTCATTACGTCACCTAGTCTCTTGTGAAAATATCTCTTGAGTAAACTTTGTCTTTTACGTCTGCAAGTTCATCGTCGATTCTATTTACTACGATTACGTCGCAAATTTCTTTGAATTCATTAAAGTCCTTTATTACTCTTGAGTTAAAGAATCGGTCTGAATCGAGAGTTGGTTCATAAACAACTACTTCGATACCCTTTGCTTTGATTCTTTTCATTACGCCCTGAATTGATGACTGTCTGAAGTTATCAGAGCCTGATTTCATAGTAAGTCTATAAATTCCTACAATCTTAGGATTCTTTCCAATAATCACATCTGCAACATGATCTTTTCTAGTACTGTTAGACTTTACTATAGCTTCAATAAGATTTTGGGGCACTTCCTGGTAGTTAGCAAGAAGCTGTTTAGTGTCCTTTGGTAGGCAGTACCCACCATATCCAAATGAAGGATTGTTATAATGGTCTCCAATACGTGGGTCCATGCATACACCATCTATAATCTGGCGTGTATCAAGGCCTCTGATTTCTGCATATGTATCAAGTTCGTTAAAGAAGGAAACTCTCATTGCCAGGTATGTATTAGCGAAAAGCTTAACTGCTTCTGCTTCTGTTGAGTTAATAAAAAGAGTCGGTATTTCTTCTTTAATAGCTGCCTGTTTTAAAAGATTTGCAAATACATGTGCTCTTTCACTCTGCTCACCTACTACGATTCTTGAAGGGTAAAGGCAGTCATATAATGCTCTTCCCTCTCTTAAGAATTCAGGTGAAAAAATAATATTTTCTGTTTCGTATTTTTCTCTTGATCTTTCAGTGAATCCTACTGGAATTGTTGATTTTATTATTATAAGAGCATCAGGGTTTATTTTCTGTGCTTTAACAATTACTGAATCAACGGAAGATGTATCAAAATAGTTCAGTTCCGTATCATAATTAGTAGGAGTTGCAATTACAATGTAATCTGCATCCTTGTATCCATAGTCTTCATCTGAGGTTGCTTCAAGGTTAAGTTCTTTATTTGCAAGATAATCTTCTATTTCTGCATCAACAATTGGTGACTTTCCTGCGTTAATCATTTTCACCTTTTCAGGAACTATTTCAATCAGCTTTACTTCGTTGTGCTGAGCTAGTAAAACTGCATTTGATAAACCTACATATCCTGCTCCTGCAACTGCGATTTTCATTTTGCTTCCCTCCTTATTTTATCCCCATAACTTAGCTGGGTATTTTCCTTCTTTTTTCATATTTTCAAAAGCTTTGTGAACTTTTTCTTTATCTTCTTTATATGTAACACCGTACCACTTATCTTTTGCTTCAAGGACTTTTACTCTTATTTTCCTCTCTTCAAGAAGCTTACCAACTTGTATAGGCAAAAGGTACTCTGCTTTATGTGGGTTTTCTTCCATGGCGTTTTTGAGAAATGTCGGGAATCCCTTAATCATTGTTTCTATCATTGATGGCTTAAAGCCCCAAAAATTCATAGAAACCACTGTTCCCTTCTCAATTAGTTTAACATCATCGTTAACAGCTGCGATACTTCCATCAGACTGCCAGCCGATATTCTTAGTTTCATCTATTTCTACTAAACTGCCAGATCCGGCAGTCTTACATACGCCTCTTGTAACAGTGCCCTGATCTGACAAAGTATTTTCAACATAATATCCCGCCATGCAGTATTCGTTGTTAGCTGTACTCGCCATAAGGAAATTTCTTACCTTAGCAAAGGCATCCTTGCCGTAATAATCGTCTGCATTAATTACTGCAAAGGGTCCGTCAATGAGATGTGCTGCAGCCATTACTGCATGACATGTCCCCCAAGGTTTAGTTCTTCCTTTCGGAAGAGAATATCCTTCTGGTAGGTCATTAATATTTTGAAATACATATTCAACCTCTATATGATTTTTCATTGGCTCTACAACTCTCTTTACAAAGTCTTCTTCCATTTCTTCCTTGATTATAAAAATTACCTTATTGAATCCAGCCTTCCATGCATCATACACTGCAAAGTCCAGAATAATCTCTCCGGCATCTGTTATTGCTTCCATCTGCTTTAGGCCACCAAATCTACTGCCAAGGCCGGCTGCCATTACTACTAATACAGGTTCTTTCATTTCATTTCATTCCCCTCTCACACATTCAAATCTTATAGAATTCCTTATACCATTCTGCAAATTTTCTAAGTCCATCCCTTAATGAAGTTGAAGGCTTAAATCCAAAATCCTCTTCTAGGGCAGTTGTATCTGCATAAGTCACAGGTACATCGCCTGGTTGCATTGGCACTAATTCTTTATGTGCATCAAAGTCATAATCAACTGGCAAAACTTCTGCACGAATAAGTTCCTGTTGTAATATGTCTACAAAATCCATAAGATTTTCTGGCTGATTATTTCCTATGTTATATACTGCATACGGTGGAACAGGAAGTCCATCTTCTCCAGTTTTCTTCTCAGGTGCAGCCTGCATTACACGCTTAACACCTTCCACAATATCGTCTACATATGTAAAGTCTCGCATACAATTACCATAGTTAAAAATTTGTATTGTCTCTCCACGAAGTAACTTGTTTGTAAATCCAAAGTATGCCATATCCGGTCTTCCTGCAGGACCATACACGGTAAAGAAACGAAGCCCAGTTGATGGAATATTATACAGCTTAGAATAAGCATGCGCCATCAATTCGTTAGATTTTTTAGTTGCCGCATAAAGTGAAACTGGGTTGTCCACCTTATCATCTGTCGAATATGGAATCTTCTTATTTGATCCATAAACAGAAGAAGAAGAAGCATATACTAAATGCTCTACACCTTTTGCTCCATTATCATAGGAATGGCGGCATGCTTCAAGGATATTATAAAACCCAATTAAATTAGCTTCTATGTAAACATCCGGATTAGTAATTGAATATCTAACACCTGCTTGTGCAGCAAGATTTACAACCACCGCTGGCTTATATTTTTCAAAAGCCGAGTCAATAAGAGCTTTATCTGCAATATTGCCTTTTATAAAAGTCCAACTGGACTCAGAACGCTCTGATGCAAGAATTTCTATTTGTTTCAAGCGATATTCTTTGATTGAAACGTCATAATAATCATTGAGATTATCAATTCCAATTATATTTACAGATTCAACTGTACGTAAAAGTTCAAGAATAAGATTTGAACCGATAAAACCAGCTGCGCCAGTGACTAATATTGTTTTATTATCTAATTTTATATTTTGTGTTTTCACTTTATTCATCCTTTAAAATCCAAAATAATTATTATTTACTTTAGCATTCTTTTACCTATATTCAAAATCAACTTAAAATCTCTGATATAAAAAATTAATGACATAATTAAGCTTACCACACATGATATAATAAATATAATGATAGCTTCAAATATCCATCCACTCCACTCTAGAGAAAATTCCATTGAACTTTGAATAAATAATCCAACAATGCAAGTAACACTAGAACATCCTATCACCCATAAAAAACGTCTAACAATCTCTATAATTTTTCTATTTAAAACATTTTTAGAAATAAAAATACCATATTGAATTGTTCTAAATCCATTAGCAACAAGTGTACCAATTATTACACCTGCAATTCCTAAAAAATTTATCAACGTAATAGAAACTATCAAATTAAGTATAGCTTCAACAGCAGATCCATTTTTGGTTTCCTTATAATGACCTGTAGCTTGGACTAATGTCATATACGGTTGTCTCATACAATATATTGATTCAGTTATCGTTATAAGTATAGCTAAATCTACTCGTGCATATTGTACATCGTTTACACCTGATGTATATCTAATTACAAAAGGAATAATTAATAAACCAACACATGGAAAAACAATAGATGTAAAAGTAGAAATAACATATTCAAACCCTCTGAAGTTTTTGTTCAAATTATCGATTTCCCCTTTTGCCCACATACTGCCAAAAGCTGCTTCCATTCCCGTTGTAACAATTTGCATAAGAGATTTGATTTTTCCTAAGACTAGATAATATACTGTATATACAGAAATAACTTTTGCATCAGTAAATAGTGTTAATAGAAGTAAATCTACATTATTATGGATTAGATTCGCTATTGATAAAAAAGCAACTGCACCTCGTTCTTCTATACCAGTATTGTCACATTCACAGGTGGATATAAGTCTGTATTTCTTTTTTACATAAAAATCCATTATAATTGGAGTAATTAAAAACACTATAGAGCTACCAAGTTTAACAACATATATTGATTCACCAAGGTTTATTAAAATTGCCACACATATAGTATTTATAATAGTTTTACATATATCTAACGTATAGGTTATGTAACTTGATTGATCTGCTTGTAACAATGTCTGATTAGATATTCCAAAAAAATATTGTGAAAATGTTCCTATACTTACAATAGCAATAATTGCAGCATTCTGTGTCTTATCTAATTCATTATGAGAAATATATGGATATGTAAAGCATAAAATAGCAGCATATCCAATAACACATACTCCAACTTTTCTCATGTATAGCTTTGTTGCTTTCATAATGCGACTAGTTCCATAATTATCATTATTATTTAATGTTTTATATAATGCTACTCTTGTAGCTCCTGTAATACCTAATGTAAGAATATTAATCATGCTTAATAATTGTGTTGCAGAATTAACAACACCATTATATGTTGATCCAAAGCTAGACAATATCAATCTTGGTGTTATCAATCCACAAGCTATTGCAACGATTTGATAAATCATCGCAGATATAATATTTTTCATTGCTTTTTTTGTTCGCATTATCTACCCTCTATATTTTCCTTACATTTAACTATAAAAACGTTGTTTCCAATTTTCTCTTTTATCTTTTTATACGAAACACAATCCTCAAAAGCATGATGATTTTTCTCTTGTTCAATCATAGAAACAAAAGAATATGCGTCGTCATATATTCTAGTATTTTCGATTAACTTATAAAAGGTTCCCGGCCTAGATATATAATCCACTTCATTACCTTTGCTTTTTATTATGCTAATACCATAATCCATTAAGTATAATTTTTGGTTTTTTAAAGTTAGATTTCCTTTATGTATATCAGCATGAACCAAATCCGCATCCTCTAACACATTTAGAATCTCTATAAACTGAGAACATATACCTTCGAATTCTGATAATGTTTTTGGCATTTCAAATTTGCTTAGCCCTTCAATATATGAAACGGCAATCATAACTGTATCATTATCAAAAGCTAAATTTCCTTTTATATATTGTGGCGAAAATCTAAAAGAATGGTTTTTGTAATTTTCAAGTACCAGACACTCGTTTTTTACAGTAGAGTCATTTGTGCCAATTTTAATAAAGCATTTTTGCTCTTCAAATTGGGCTAAGTAATATCGTCTATATGCCAAATCCTTACCTTTTCCAATTCTCCATTCGTTATATTTACAAGACCTAATACTTTTAAAACCAGTATTTTTTAATTTCCTTATTTCACTTCTTCTAACTGTAAAATAATATCTAATATAATATTGCATATGCCCAGAAATAATAGGTGCAAATATCTTTCTATAAATTAATGATAAGTACTTATATATTATTGGACAATGCTTGAATGTCTTCATAATTATATCTATCATATTTCTTGCACCATATTTTCTATATATTTGTATGACTCAGCCCTTTTCTGATTTAAATTCATTTCTACATTATCCCAGTTTAGGTTGTAAATAATAGCATCATTAAAACTATTTAATCCTACAGTTGCCAATAAATTCTCCAATCTAGTATTACTTTGTATCGAATTTTTTAATTTCAAGACGCAAAATTTTTTATGAAAATTTATAACAAAAGATAAACAATGATATGAGTTTGTTATAACAAGTTCCGCTTCATTAACATAATTAAGCCATTGTCCCACACTGACAAATCTTGCTACTTTTACACCTTTTATTGGTCTTATAACATTGTCAAAAACAATAATATCCATTTCTTTGTCAATAATATATGTTCTTGCAAAATTCACGGCTTCTTCTAAACGTTCTAGTACATATATCATTACAAACGGTTTTTTTACATTAATCTTTTCAAAACACTTCTCCCAACGTTCTGTTTTAATCATCAATAATGGATCCAAATCTACTCTTGCTTCAACGCCTACTTTTCTTAAAGCTTCCACTCCAGAATGTTCTCTAACAGAAACATACTCAAAATCATGCAACAAAGTCGCTAAATCATATTTTTTGTTCCACGCTGTAATATCAGTCTTTCCTAAAGAGACTGCGTAAGAACACTTTTTTTGGGTAGCAGCATAAGGTAGAAAGAAAGACAGATCATTACCCGTTATTTGTAAGTTCCATATTTGGTCACTACCAACTACAATAACATCATAGCCATTATCCTTTATACTCATTTTGTCATATATTACTTTAGAATATTTAAAATATTTTCTGCGAAATGCTTCGTGATTCTTATGTTTAATTGTATTATACGGAATAGACAGAAGTCCTTTTATTGACTTTGGATAGAAAATCTTTCTACTATTTTCTAATTTTTCACATTTATAATTAATTAATTCTGTTATTTTTTGCTCATCAAAAATCCATTGCATGGCTAAAGCCTGCAAATCAGTACCATTGTTATCTGTTCTACATGCCGTTAAAATTCCAATCTTCACTTTTCCCTCCATTATATTAGCGAATTAGTTAAGAAATCTTTAGACTTTTTTATATATGGGTATATTTTTTCGATTACTTTTGTCCCATCAACAATACTTTCAATGCAATTTTCTCCTGCTTCACTTAAAATTTTTTTTTCTTCTCCAATAAGAGTCATTATATTATCTAGTCTTGCATTACGTGTAGAATGCGGAATGCATAAAAAATTCTTTTCAAAAATAATAGAAAATGATACGCCGTGGAAAGAATTTGTTACTATGAATTCTGCATCTCTTATATATCTTAGGAACTCCCTTGGTCCACATGTTATATCTTCAATACCATCTATTATCCCAGGTTTACCTCCGCCTCTAACAACAATAACCGGCAAGTTATAAATCTTTTCCAACTGGCTAACTGCTTGCTCTAAGACTTTGGAAACCTCCATAGAATATACAAAAATATATTTTTCAGGAAGATTAATTTTTTCATTACATCTGCTTTTCCATTCATTTTTATCTAATAAGAATACTGGATCTAAGACAAGGGTTGTTTCTTTTCCTATCTCTTTATCTATTATATTTCCAGCTGTTTCTTCCCTAACTGATACATATTGAAATTTAGACAACTGATTATGAATTTCATTAATTTCACTTTTTGAAATTTGATTTCTGCCAAAACTAGATGCATATGAAATCTTCTTTGCCTTATCATAAAAATCTAAGTAATATGCAGTCGACTTACCAGTTAAAGTCATATTTAAGATTTGATCACTACCTGATATAAGGACATCATATTGAGGAGCCTTTTTCTTTATATCATCATCGCCATAATATGAAATCTCGGATATATTTAAATAACTGTTTCTATATTCATTAAATCTATTTTCTTTCTTTTTCTTTTTCAAATAAATCGGTAATGTCAATATTCTTTTTGCATAACTAAGTGCTTTTCTAAAAAGAGTTATTTTTGATGGTATTTGATTATTAGGATAATAATCTATAATTTCGATATCATGGAATTCTTCTTGCAAATACCTAAGCAATGCTGACGCTTGCAAAACAGCTCCTAAATTATTTGCCCTATGAAATGTGAGCATTCCTATTTTCATATGTTTTCTCCTTTATAAATTTTATTATATAATTCCATAATCTTTTCTTGTGTAAAGGCACTAACATCATATCTATTATGATGACCATTATTTTGTAGATAATCTTTAATAATCTTTTTTGACCACTCATATGCGCCATCGTCCAAGTCGATATACGTTACACCACCGCAGTCAGTTGATTTTGGAACGCCTGTAGATGTATAACATCTTACCCCCATAGCCTGTGCTTCAACTAAGACTATACCGAACCCCTCATGTCTAGAAGGCAAAAGAAACGCTGACGAACGACTTAGTAAAAAAGGTATATCAAAATCACTAGGATAAAATTCAACGTTATCACATAATTTGTTCTCTCTTACTAGATCTTGGACTTTATCATAATAACTTCCTGATAAGTCCCCTAAGAAAAACAACTTTACATCAGGAAATATTTTTTTTAACTCGATAAGTATTTGTAGAGAAAAAATTTGGTTTTTTAGTGAGTTAAATCTACCTACATGCAAGAGCGTAAGCTTATCATTCTTCTTTTCCTCTTTTTTTTTATAAAATCTTTGTTCATTAAACGAATTATTAATTACCTTAGAATCATCACTATTAAGATAAAATTTTTCGCATGCATCATTTGAGCATCCTATTTTTATAGTTGAATATTCTTCGATAATTATTTTTCTTTTACGATTTAGCATATTTGCAATGATATTGCTTTTTTCTGAAATTACATGAGTATGTGCAATTCTTATTGGAACATTCATTTCTCTAGCAGCTTTTAATACATAAGCACTTTCAAACTCATTATTACAATGTACAATATCAAATGGCCCATTATCTCTCAAAATTATTTTAACCTGTTTAAAAATTTTATTACCTCTTATGTAATAATCTAATTTCCTTTTGAATTTATTCACACCCTCATATCTTGGAACTCGAAATATTCTTCCTCCATATGATAAAAATTCATCATCATAAAACCTCTTCTCTAAAGTAAATAAAAGTGC
The DNA here is from genome assembly GCA_040307645.1 of Anaerovoracaceae bacterium. Taxonomy (GTDB): domain Bacteria; phylum Bacillota; class Clostridia; order Peptostreptococcales; family Anaerovoracaceae; genus JAVXAG01. Next base: position 17,329 of record JAWRJF010000058.1, read on the forward strand.
ATCAAAATCATAATTATCATGCAAATTTCTTACAATGCCCATCATAACAGCTTGAACTCCACCATTTCCAAATCCTTCACAAGAAACTAATAACACCCTTTTCTTCATAAAAAACCTTCTCTTCTATCTACTTGTTATTTAAACTTTTTATTGCTTGAAGCAACAATTCTCTATGTGCTTCACACTCTATGTAATTTTGTATTTGTAGAATATTCTTCTTCTTGTAAAGCTTATTAATTTTAATTTGTAAATATCTTCCTCTTGATATTTTGTTTATAACTTTAAATAGAAAATTATTCATACTTCTTCCCGTAATAGATTTTAAGTACATATTAGCTTTCAATTTAGCAAATTCTAAATAATTTTGATTAATAAAAAATTTGTCATAACACTTTTCACTTCTAAGGTTAAACTGTTCTAGTATTTTTGACTTTTCTTCATTTCCTGCTAATGTTATGAAGCCATTTTTATCACAAATAGGGATATATTTAAGCTCATTAATGCAGGTATCTATTGAAATAAGTATACTTTCTTCACCAAGTAAATTAGATTCATCATGGAAAATAAAATTTCCTTGTCCATAAATGATGTTCCCATTGTTATATTCTTCATTTGCACCTATACAATGGCTATGCTGACATATTACCAAATCAGCTCCAGAATCAATAAATTTACGGCAAATTTTCTGTAATTCCGGTGAAGGAAATTGATAGTACTCTTTACCTCCATGATAAATAACAATGATAAAATCACATTTTTTACTAGCATTAATTATCTGATCATAGCAATGCAAAGGATCATATGGGTTTGCACCCATACTATTATCTGTTGCAATAGAAAACTCATGTTCTGCACAATTATACACACCTACACACTCATTTTCTTTTGATATATAAAAAGGAGATTTAGCTTCTTCAAGATTATTTCCCACTCCAACGAAGTCAATCTTGTTTTTTTCTAAAACTTTAACAGTTGAATTTAAACCTAAATCACCTTGGTCTAAAATATGATTATTTGCTAGTGTACACAAATTGATTCCTAAATTTTTTATTCCATTTATAGCTTTTTCCGAAGTCATATGGTTTGACCCACATTTTTCAATCGGAGTCTTTTTTTCACATAAAGGAGTCTCTAAATTGCAAATGCGGTAATCAAATTCCTGCATTTTGTTTATTAAATTGTCATCAATAAATTTAGAAATCTCCCCACTTTTAAAATAATTGATATTTTCTTTCGTAGGTACAATATCTGCACCAATAAGTATTTTCATTATCTACCTCTTAATCTTCCACATACTTATCAGGTAAATTCAACCAAGAGCCAATCACTTCATCATAATTATCACAAAACAAGTCAAATCCTGATCCATCATAGAAGGTCAATTCACTAAAATATAAATGTCCTTCAGCAAAATACCAATCAACTCTTATATGGGGCATATTTGCCGCAAGTATACTTGATAAGCTAAGCATCTCATCAGCGAAAGCTGGTTTATCCATAATTTCATCTGAAGAAGGAATTCCTGTTTGTTCTATATTAGTTTTATTCCATTCAGTATCATAAAAGTCTTGAGTTCGGTTTTCACTGAATCTTGCTCTATGAACTTCAATAAGTCTTGGTTTACCATTGAAACATAGAACTTTGTAGTCAGATAATTCATCTTCGTGTGAATCATTTGACATATACTCTTCACAAATAATACAATGCTTAATATTTTTATACGGCCACTCTCTAGTAGCCCAATAATGATTTTTTTTAAGTCTTTTGTTTAACTTTCTTCTAACCTCTTCATAATCAAGTTCTTCCTTATTTTTACAAATTATAACACTGCCCTGATCATGGTTACATTTTAATACAAATTGATTCGGTAACAAATCAAAGTTTATTTCATCTGATTTTTTCCATATTCCTAACATTGGAATTAAGTATTTAGGTCCTATTTTATCTGCTATGTATTCTCTAACTAAATACTTATCGACCATTTCTGTAAACTCAGGTTTACGATAATATAATTTGAGCCATTGAATTTTTTCACTAAATGATTGGGGCTTCTTTAAATCCAAGTCTTTATTAAATGTGGATTTATATACAAGTTTTGCGTAGATATCATCTGGCATCCATTTTAAGAAGCCATTACTTGCCAATGGGCTTATGAGTTTGTAAGGAGTCTTTGCAAGTTTAAAAAAAGTGTTAATTTTTGACATTTATAATTACTCCTTTCGCTTGGAATTAAATAAATCATAATATTCTGTTGTCATATATATTATAGTCCACATTAATAAATGATTAGGATCGTACATAAAAATATTTACAGCTCCTAAAAATATTTCTACACAGAATAACGCTCCTATTAAACCTAATTTATATGATTTCTTTTTATATAGTTTCCCAATTATAATAAACATCGTTAAAATTATTGGGGCAAAATATATCACACTTCCCAAAAAACCACTATCTGATAGAACTTCCGCATATGTTGAATGTGCATATTGTGACCATCCTGATACAACTCTAAATTGATTGTAACCAACACCAAAAATAGGGTTTTGTTTAAACAGATTAACAGCGGTAAGATACATACTTTCTCTCGACTTTGTACTACCACTATTATATAGGTGCATAAATCTTTGGTAACTAGCAGTATTCATATATTCATTTTTAAAGTACGTTATCCCTACAATAATGGCTATTATTAGTAGGGTATATGCAATCATTCTTTGATTTGCATTTCCCTTCTTATGCATATCTTTAACAAATATCCCAATCCAAATAATAAAAAATATCCCTGCACTGAATAATGATTTTTTTGAACCGGTTAAAATTATAATATATATAAATAGTCCAATTAATATAAATGAAATAACTAAAAGAACAGGTTTTCTTTCATTCTTATATAGAATTGCAAAAATCCCAAATACCATTAATGTCCCCAAAGTATTTGGGTTGTTATTTTGACCCATAGTCTTTACGATTATTCCGTTGTAATAATCATAGCCATTGAGCAATGTGTATAATGCACATATTATGCATATAAATATTAAAACATTAATAAGCCAATCCACGCTTTGTTCCCCTTTGCTCACAATATATATACATGTGCAAATAAACAATAAAGCAAAGTAGGTTACTACCGAAGACACTAGTAATGATTTGTCCACAGCCACAATGAGACCTACAATTAACGAATATATTCCGTAAAAATATGACAGGCTTATCCCCATCGGCAATTTAAAGTTATACAAGTTTTTTTTATCTAAATAAATCACAGTTGTAATCACAACTAAAGCAGCTCCGCCATACAGAAATACCCTTACTTCACCTAAAGCTTCTTTATAGAAAAATATATATAATAAAAATAATACTATTGTAAATTTTGCTGATACTGTTTTCATTCATACCCTCATATACCCATAAACTTAATTATGCTTTCAACTCTTTTTTTAATTGTTAGGTCTTTTGCGGTTTCTTCTGCGCCTTTTGACAGTTTATATCTTAAATTTTCGTCAGAAATTATTTTTTTTAAAGCTACTGATATTTCATTAACATCTTGCGGTTTTATTTTTATAGAATTATTCGAATCTAAAATATCATCATTAAACTCAAGTTTCGAAGAAATCACCGGTAATCCACATGCCATTGCTTCAACAATGGCATTACAACACCCCTCCGCCAATGTTGGAAGCACAAAAACGTCAGATGCATTTAAATATGTTACAATTTCATTGTGTGGAACCCTACCTGAAAAAATTATATTTTTTGATTCAGGCTTTTGATCGCCACTACCTATTAATATTAATTTTAGTTTTTTATTATCTTCTACCGCTTCAACAACTCTTAATACACCTTTTCTTTCAGAAAATGCACCAACAAAAATTGCAATTTTATCCTCTAGTGCAAACCCCAATTTGCGTCTTGCTTCTTCCTTAGAACCCTTATAAAACTCGGTTGGATTGATTGAATTAGGTTTAATAATAGTTTTAGGATTATGTGATAAAAGTCCTAACGAATTGCTTTCATTTAAATTTTTTGTTGAAACGCAAATTAAACCTTTGATCTGATTAATATTTTGTCTTACATACTTTTGGGAATAATAATCAAAAACACGTATTTTACTCTCACCTGATGCTACATATAATGGAATGTTCTTTTCTTTTGAAATAGGACTAGCTGCCATTCCACAGTCCCAAAAATGCGCATAAATAGCATTTGGATTAAGGTTCTCCTTAAAGAAACATTCTTTAATAGCATGGTCTCTGCAAATAATGCTAAAATTAAAGCCAAATATTTTGAAATTAGAAAAGGAAAAGTATTCCGGCTGATAGATTTTTACTTCATTACCTTTTTCAGTCCTATCAATCCAGAAGTATGGACGTCTCTTTTTTTATTTAATAATCTATTTGTAATACTTTGAGGTGCGATAACGGTACATTTATAACCTAAATCCACCATGGTGTTTGCTAGTGGTTTTATAAATGCATACACAGGTTCCTCTAGTGTTGGATATCCATTTGTTATAATGCAAATCTCTTCATTCATTTGTTTCCCCCTCTGAACAAATTTCTTCATATATGCTCACATATTGTGAGCATATATGATCCCACCGAAAACGGCTTACGAGATTCAAGCCATTGTTTACCATATTCTCATAATTATTTATCACCTTTAAAATTCCAGTTGCCACATCTTCTGCACTGTTACTTTCTACCGCATATCCAACAAGACCTTCTTTGAACTGTTCATCAAAACCTTGTCCTTTTGTATATATAATTGGTAATCCTTGGCTCATTGCTTCAGCATATACTAACCCAAAGGTTTCAGTATGTGACGGCATAACAAAGATATCAGTATCTCTGTACACATTGATTATTTCTTCCTTATTTAAAACACCTAAGTAAGTTACTCTTTCCTCAATTTTTTTATAGAGTTCTTCATCTTTGATTTTCCCAGCCACTTTAAAATCGATAGTCCACCCTTTATCATTTAGAATATTAATAGCATCACATGTAGTATTAATATTTTTATTTTTATCTATTGTTCCGACATATACGATTTTAAGTTTTTTTTCTTGCATTCGTTTTATTACATCGACACAATTTTTTTCTTTGTACAAATTCTTATGCCAAAATGAATCTATCCCATTTGGTATAAGATAACTCTTTTTTAATATTTCACTTTTGTATTTCTTAGGAACATATCTATTAATAACAGTATTTTTATATGATTCTGACAAAAAAAATACTGCACTAGCATCTTTTAAAATACGTATCCCTCTGCTTCGCAAATGTAGCATGTACTTAAAAAATATATTAACATCCGTATTTCTAACTGCAACTACATATGGTATGTTTTTCGCCTTTGCTACTTTCCTTGTTGCATTACCATCTGTAAATACAGTAAAAGCATGTAAGCAAGAGAATTCATCAATCAAATAATCTTTTTTTATTTGATTAATAATTTTTTTCTGTTTATGCTGAAAAACATATCTATCTAAGTAATTAAAACATACACTTGCATTCACATAATCCTCCGGAATTACAATATGGTTTTCTTTATTATATAATGGTGCAAAAACGCTACTTCTTACTCCTAATAAAGTAAGATTTTCTACCATTGTTTGATGTAACCATGAATCCATATAATTACAGTTTATATGCAATATCTTCATAAATTACTCCTATTACAATCTCCAAAAACTAATCCCTGATTCTTTAAGATCAGATACTTTATATATGCCCTTAACATCAAGTAAAACTTTTTCATCGTCCGGGCAATCTCTAAATAAACCCTTTATTTCTTCTAAACTCATTAGCTTAAATTCATTGTGAGCAACAGCAACAATAACACAATCTACGTTTTCAGCTTCATCCATTGATTTCAGTTCTATTCCATATTCCTTAATAGCATCCTCTTCACTAGCCCAAGGATCAACTACCACTGGTTCAATGCCGTATGTGTTAAGCTGCTTGATAATATCTGAAACCTTACTATTCCTTGTATCTGGGCAATTTTCTTTGAAAGTTAGTCCTAAAATTACTACTTTTGATTTTTTAGGTGCTTGGCCCGCACTAATCATTTCCTTAACTGCAACATCTGCAATATATGCACCCATGCTATCATTTACAATACGCCCATTTAAAACAATCTGACTATGATACCCCAATTTTTCAGCCTGATAAGTGAAATAATATGGATCAACCCCTATGCAATGTCCGCCTACAAGACCAGGACGAAAACCTAAAGCATTCCACTTAGTATTCATGCCATCTACAACTTCATTTGTATCAATACCCATCTTATCAAATACCATAGCCAGCTCATTCATGAATGCAATATTAATATCACGTTGGCTATTTTCTACTACTTTAACTGCCTCTGCAGTCATAATATTCGATACCGTATATGTACCTACTTCAATTACTAAATCGTATACATTTTTTATTTCTTCCAAAGATTCTTCGTCCATACCTGAAACTATTTTATGTATACTTTCAAGGCGATGTACCTTATCGCCTGGATTTATTCTTTCAGGGGAGTATCCCACTTTAAAGTCAATACCGCATTTCAATCCTGATTCCTTCTCCAAAATTGGAATGCAAACATCTTCTGTGCAACCCGGGTATACTGTTGATTCATAAACAACAATAGCTCCTTTAGTCAGGTTTCTTCCAACAATTTCTGAAGCTCCAATCACTGGAGTTAAATCAGGTGTATGATCTGTATTTACAGGTGTAGGTACCGCAATTATTATAAATTTTGACTCTATTAAGCGCTTTTCATCTGATGTGAACTCAACTCTGGTTTCCCTGATGGCATCATTACCCACTTCTTTTGTTGGATCAATACCATTTCTATATAATTCAATCTTACTTTCGTTAAGGTCAAATCCTATTACATTTACCTTTTTTGCAAATGCAACGGCAATAGGCATACCAACATATCCTAATCCTACAACAGCAATTTTTTCTTTCCTATCAATTAATCTTTTATATAATGACATTTATTTTCCTCCAAATTTTATGCAAATTATATTTTTGAGATATCTGAAGAATCTTCCTTATATCTTATTTTTTTTATTACTCCATGAACTAGGTTATTTCCAGTTAATATACAAGAAATAACCGCTCCCTTATGTAATCCCTTTCTAAACAATAAATAATGCCATTTTATAAGTTTTACCTTACTACCACTAGATACAGACCCATCATGTTTTATGTAATATGCCATGCATTTTGGATATCTATAACACTCCACTTGCTCAACCGCCTGTAACCACATCGCATAATCGTTATTTTTTCTTAAATTCTCAATCTGAATTAATCCAACCTTTTTCTGATCATACATAACTGTTATAGTTGAAAAATAACAATAATTATACATTTTTCTTTTATCTACTTTATCCGGCCCAGTACAAATATAAGGCAACCACTTACCATTATGCTGTATTCTATAATCTGTATAAGTAAATGCGTAATTATTATCTTTCATAAAATCCAACTGTTCCTGCAGTTTTTCATGAACCCATACGTCATCACTATCTAGAAATGCGATCCATCTACCGTTTGCTTCTCTTAAGGCCCTATTTCTGGAAACTGCCGCCCCGCTGTTTTTGTCATTTTTGAACACTTTAATTCTTGAATCATTGAAGCTATCAATAATATCAACGGTATTATCAGTTGAACAATCATCTACTATAATCAATTCCCAGTTAGGAAATGTCTGAGCTTTTACGGAATTTATTGATAGTTCTATATATTCCGAAGCATTGTAAGATGGCATAATGATAGAAACTAAACCTTCTTCAAGTTCTTTCTTTTGCATGATATTTTTACAATTATTTAATATTCCCTTTGCTTGTTGTTGTTTCTTTTTATATTCATTTGCATCTACTTCACCATTCCTTAATAAATAATCGCCATAGTCTTCTGCCGTAGCCATGTCTCCATCAGTAATTCCTTCTTGCTTTATAAAAGCTTTTTTTATAGTTTTAAAAATTATTCTAATGTCCTCTATTAAAGATATTTTTTTTATGTAATTTAAATCCCAATCAAATTTTTCTTTCCAGTTAATATCGTTTCGTCCATTAATTTGAGCCAAGCCGCTAAGCCCAGGCTTTGCTGTATGACGAATCCTCTGTTCCTTAGTCATAAATGTCATATCACGAACTAACTGAGGGCGTGGACCTATAACTGACATAGTTCCATTAATAATATTAAATGCTTCAGGAAGTTCATCGAAAGATGTTCTTCTTAACCACGCACCAAACTTAGTTAGTCTCATATCATCTGGTAGTAAGTTGCCATCTTCATCTCTTTCATCAGTCATTGTACGAAACTTATACATCTTAAAGACAGTTTCTTTGCCATCAGGTCCAATAAGGCCTGGCCTTTCCTGTGTAAATAATACAGGAGAACCCAGTTTAAGCTTTACAGCTAATGCAACACCTGCATATAACGGGCTAAAACATACTACAGCAGCAGTACCACAAGCTACATCTAATCCACGCTTTAAGTATTTCTCGTAAAAACCCATCTTTCTTGGTTCAATAGGTTCTATTATTTCTGCATTATATGTAGTTTTTTCAGCTTTCTTTCTTAAAATATGTGCTGCACCAACAGTTGCTGCTACAACACCTGCTGCAATCAATCCTATTTTTTTCTTAGTCACATTTTTCTCCTATATCAAACTACTTAAAACACTCCTTAATCACTTCAATAATCTTCTCTTGTTGTTCTATAGTCATCTTATTATCACTCGGCAAGCATAATCCTCTATTGAAGATATCCATGCCAACATCAATTACCTTACCATCTATATATGCATTTGTCATTGCACGTCCATTACCATGTCTAGTAACAAATCCATTCATTCTATAAATTGGCTGCATATGCATAGGCTTCCAGATAGGGCGGCCTTCTGCATTTATATATGCTATTGCTTTTAATATTTCTGAAGGACAGCTCTTACCCTCTTCAGCAATGTAAATTGCCTCATTATCAGATCTAACCTGCTTACACATTGCCTCTTCATCTATAATCATGCATGATAGCCAGTAATTTGGTTCAGCATTTTCCTCATCAAAAGGGTTCATCTTTACAGGTAATCCCTTTAATCCTTCTTTATATCTTTCGTAAATCGCTTTTTTTTCTGCAATATGCTCTTCTAGGTGTGGAAATTGCCCTCTAACTACTCCTGCGATCACATTAGACATTCTATAGTTATATCCTAACTCTTCATGCTGGTACCAATCTGCCTTTTCACGTGCCTGGGTAGACCATTTACGAACTTTATTCGCAGCCTCCAAACTATCAGTTAATAACATTCCTCCAGCAGAACCTGTAATAATCTTATTTCCATTAAAACTGATACAGTTATATGCTCCGAAAGTTCCTGTCTGGACACCTTTATATGTAGCTCCCAGTGACTCTGCAGCATCTTCAATAATAATTGCACCATGCTTGTCACAGATTTCCTTTATTTCATCAATCTTACCAGGTATACCATAAAGATGAGCAACTACTACAATCTTAACCTCGGGGTAGATTTCAAAGGCTTTTCCTAATGTTACTGGATCCATATTCCAAGTATCTCTTTCTGTATCAATAAATACTGGAATCCCACCTTCATAAACTATCGGGTTTACAGTAGCATCAAAGGTCATATCTGAACAGAACACTTTCTTTCCTTCAACAGCTCCATGTCCAACCTGGGGCTGACCGTATATTTTAATTCCAGCCAGCTTAACTGCCATATGAAGTGCGGCAGTTCCCGAAGATAAAGCAACTGAATACTTGCATCCAACCTTTTCACAGGTCATTTTCTCAACTTCATTAATATTTTCACCAACTGTTGACATCCAGTTAGTATCATAGGCTTCCTTCATATACTTCCATTCTTCTCCGTGCATTGTTGGAGAACTTAAATATACATGATCTGCTAATGGTTTTATATTAGTTCCTTTGAACAATTCTACATCTCCTTCATTATTAATGAATTATCCTTCTGCTCCGACGTTCCTCTCCTCTAACTCTAACAAGTTATCCATATTCCCTGTCATCTTATAGGTTGTACAAACCTCTCTTACTTTTTCTTTTATTACGCCACTTGGTGCATTGGTCTGAGACAGTTTGATTAAGGACATAAGCCCAGGCCAGAACTCTTCGAAATTAATATCAATAGGGTTTCCTATAAATATAAGTTCATTTTCTGTTTTTCTAAGGCCTTCTTCGTCCATTAGAATCTCCTCATAAAGTTTTTCTCCGGGTCTTAGACCCACAAACTTTATTTCCATATCTTCCCCTGGTTTATAACCTTTTTGCTTGATTAAATTCCTTGCGAGATCATGTATTTTTACAGGCTTACCCATATCCAGGACAAAGATTTCCCCACCTTTTGCATAGAGACTTGCCTGCAGCACCAGTGATACAGCCTCAGGAATTGTCATAAAAAACCTGGTTATTTCAGGATGAGTAACCGTAACCGGTCCTCCCTCTTCAATCTGCTTTAAAAATAAAGGCACCACAGAACCGTTGCTGCCTAAGACATTTCCAAAACGAACCGCAGCATATCTGGTATCCGACTTCTTATTATAGTATTGAATAATAAGCTCACAGATTCTTTTAGTCGCACCCATTACATTAGTCGGGCGAACAGCCTTATCAGTAGAAATAAGAATAAAATTCTTTACTCCGTATTTATTAGAAAGGCCTGCCACATTAAGAGTCCCACTGCAGTTATTCTTTATAGCCTCTGCCGGCGAATGCTCCATTAGTGGTACATGCTTGTGAGCTGCAGCATGATATACAATATCAGGGCTGTATTCTTCGAAAACTTTTCGCATCCTATCATAATCTCTAACAGAACCAATCAAAGTATCGATTTTGTCACAGTCATAGGTCCTTAAAAGCTCCTGCTGTAAAGAGTATGCGTTATTCTCATATATATCGAAAATTATTAGTTTCTTAGGGTTATGCTTCATCACCTGTCTGCATATTTCCGAGCCTATTGAACCTCCGCCTCCTGTAACAAGGACAGTCTGTCCACTAATAAAACTCCCTATGCCTTCCTGGTTTACCTTAATAGGGTTTCTACCAATTAAGTCCTGTATATCGGCATCTCTCATAGTTCCATAAAGACCACCCTTTAGAGATGATGTAATAAAAGGTAAAACCTTTACACTGCAGTCAGTACTGTTACAAATCTCTACAATTTTACTCTTCATGGAAGGCTTAACCGAAGGCATGGCAATAATGATTTCTTCTACCTTAAAGTCCTCAATAGCCTTCTTTATTTCAAACCTGCCCCCTACGATTCTTATGCCTTTTATGTATTTATTCTTTTTATTAGGGTTGTCATCAATAAAGCATACAACCTTATTCTCACTGTTCCTATTTCCCTTTAGCTCCCTAAGAAGAATTACTCCTGCAGCGCCTGCCCCAACAATCATTGTTCTCTTCTGATTCTTAGGGTGAAATATTCTATGTCGATAGTAATTAATAAATCTAAGAGAAACCCTTGTCCCAATGACCATAAAAAAAAGAAAAATAAAATTCAACAAATAATAACTTCTTGGCAGGTCAATATATGCCAGGTTTTTATATGTGAATTCAATTATACTTATAACAACCACTGCTTGAAAGGTTCTAGTCACATCCTCAACGGATATAAATGTCCATACACCGTGATAAAGCCTAAAAATCCAAAACACACTGATGGTTACCACCATATCTACAGATATGTATTTTATAACTGTGGCTAAATACTCCCCCGGTATATTTACAATATCAAATCTCATAGCAAGAGAACACCAGCCACTTGCCAAAACGATTATCATATCTATTATTACTAATCCTATCTGAATAACTCTTTGCTTATTTAACATAACACTACACATCTCTCCTATATCACTAATAGCGTACCAAAATTAATATTCGTAGAACGCAACAAATCCAGATTTTAGATTAAATAGAACAAAATACTATATTTTATTACAATTTTATCTATATTATATCTTATTTTGGTACAAAAACAAACCCCTATACGGAATTATTATCAAGGCTTTTACTGCCTTATAACTCTATAGGGGTTAGCATCTTTTCTTCAAGTAGTAAATTCACTTTTAAAACATCGCCAACTCTATTATTCACTTCTATGGCTATCCATACATCCCTTGGGTCTCTGGGATCCAGTCTGTTTTTACCGCCAATATATAGTGCCCTGTTAACCTCATCAAAGGTCATCTTGGCACCTATACACAAAGCCAGGATCTTATCACGGCTTGGCCTCTTAGTTATTCCATTAGTAATATTATAAACGTAGTTCTTATTAATCCTGCTACTCTTTATAATATCAGACATACAAATATTATTGTGAGCAGCAAAATCATTTAGATACTCAAAAAAATACTTAAACTCCGTTTCACCCTGGTTTTCCTTTACGAAAACCTCACCTTCTTCAACGCTCATAAGTTTACTAAGTTGTCTTTCTAAACAAATAATATCTTCTGGCATAATCCTTCTCCGTAAATCTAACTTTTTACAAATACACTCAACTTTTTACATCATTTTAACTGAAAATTAGTATTATTTGTAGTGCTGACATCACGAATTCCAGATTTTGTTAGGGAAATATGACCTATTTCTTTTTTTGCCATATATATTTTAATTTTTAGCTTTAAAGGCTCTTCTTTATTTCCTCAATTTTCGCCTCTACTATAGCTTCAGCATCAAAACCCTCTATATCTAAAGCCTCTGCTCCATAAAATCTGGTGTTCTCAAGTCCCAACATGCCTGCAAGACCCTGGAAATACTGGTATCCAAAGTTTTTTTCTCCAATAAAACCACCTGCCGTAGTAATATATACTAACTCTTTTCCTTTGCATAGTCCCTCAAAACCCCTGCTTGTTGCCTTAAAAGTAAGGTCCGCAACCACCACATTTTCCACGTACACCTTTACTAGGGAAGGGAATGATAAATCCCAGTACGGCGCCCCGATTACAATATAGTCTGCCTCCTTGAACTGACGGGCAATATCAAACATTTCACCATCAAAATCTTTCTTTACAACAAAACTGTCCCTTTCCTTTAGCCTTTCTTCGGTAAAGGGCATAACATTTCCTTCTCTTACCATAAAGGTCTCAACCGAAACCTCTGGGTGTTTTTCTAAAAACCTCTCTATATACGCATCACAAAGCCTTTTTGTTCTAGACTCATGTGTACTGATACACCCATCTACAAATAATAGTTTTTCTTTAGCCATTCTCTTTCTCCTTAATCAATCATTTTATTTTATCTAGATGCATTAACTCTGGGAAGCATGACACCTGGAACTTGTCGCATTTCAAACAATTAGTAAAGTCCGGTGCCTCTTCTCTAGTTATGTAATCAAATCCAAATTTCTCAAAAAACTTAGGCGCTTTAGCTACCAGGAAAATCTCTTTTCCTCCTTCGTCCTTTATTCTCTCCATAGCTTTTGTTAAAAGCATAGATCCAATGTCTAAATCCCTGCAGCTTTCTTCTACTGCAATATCTCCGATAGTATAAATTCCAACTTTGTGTTCAACGGAAACTCCGCCCAAAATTTTTCCTTCTTCATCTACCACCTTATAACAGGCGATGGAGTGAACTGGAGGCTCAGTCAAACTCACCTCTAAACCGCTTTTTTGAAATAAAGGTGCCAGCTCAAGATAATCCCTAGTCTCTACGATCTTAACTTCCATTATACATCCTCCCTAAGTTTACTTTTTCCTTTCCTTTACTATAATACAAATTCCATAAACTCTCAATAATCTATTTTTCTTCCTTTTGTGTAAAGATTGTGAAATTTACAGAAGAATGTTGTATTCTTTCCCCGTTGGGTATATTATATACGTGTGAAAAAAAGGGAGGTGCCGTATATGAAATTTGACATGCACTGCCATACTAAAGCAGGATCTATTGATTCTAAAGTAAGTATCGAAAATTATATAAATATTTTAAAAGAAAAAGGATTTGATGGTCTCCTTGTTACAGACCATGATTCATATAAAGGTTATAAGTATTGGAAAAATAATAAAGAAGCTATGAAGCACCAGGATTTTGTGGTTCTTCAAGGTGTTGAATATGACACGAGAGACGCCGGGCATTTTCTAGTAATAATGCCAGATGATGTTCACCTTCGCGTTTTACAGATTCGTGGTATGTCTGTTGACATGCTAACTAAGATAGTACATCATTTTGGTGGAATTTTAGGGCCAGCTCACCCCTTTGGTGTCCGCAGCTCTAGCGCCATGTTTTTCAATAAAATGAAAAAAAATCCACATATAATAAACGACTTTGATTTTCTAGAAGGTTTTAACACCTGTGAATCTCCTGAGTCCAACAGGGTTGCCCAGCTTCTTGCTAAGCGTTACGATAAACCTTGCACTGGAGGCTCTGATTCCCACGAAGAAAAATACGTGGGTATGGCCTACACAGAATTTGATGCAGATATCAGATGTAACGATGACCTGATTGCAGCCATAAAGAATGGTGATATCCTTGGCTTTGGTGGCACAGAAAGAGAATACACTAAAAAAGCTAAACATAAAAATGCATTTTATGGTGTTTGGGGATTTAAAGCATATAACTGGAGTCTTGGACTCTTGTATACACCTTATAGACAGCATAAAATCAAGAAACTAGCCTTGCATCATAACTAAATTTTTGGTATCATAATATGTATGGCAACTATTTTAAATCTCGGCCTTATTGGATTTCACTAAGGACGAGATTTTTTAGAATAAATGCGATAAATATTTTAGAAATTGAGGTATAATATGGAACAAACATCTATTAAGCCAAATGGCTGGGCTCTCCTGCCTATTTTGGTATTCTTAGTCCTATTCCTCGGCAGCGGTATTGTCTTAAACGACTTTTATACTATGCCGGCAGTTGTAGGCTTTCTAATCGCTTTAATCGTAGCTTTCGCACAGAACCGTCAAAGAACTTTTGCAGATAAATTAAAAACTATTGCAGAAGGTGTCGGAGATGAAAATATAATAACAATGTGTCTTATCTTTTTATCAGCCGGTGCTTTTTCTGGAGCAGTTTCTGCAGCTGGTGGAGTTGACAGTACAGTCAACTTAGGACTTTCTCTACTCCCACCATCTATCGCTGTAATTGGTCTTTTCATCATCGGATGCTTTATTTCTCTTTCCATGGGTACTTCCATGGGAACAATTGCGGCTCTAGCTCCAATTGCTGTAGGCATCAGCGACAAAACCGGTTTTGCTCTAGCTATTTGTATCGGTGCAGTAGTTTCAGGCGCTATGTTCGGGGACAACCTTTCAATGATCTCTGACACAACTATAGCAGCTGTAAGAACTCAAGGCTGTAACATGAATGATAAGTTCAAAAAGAACTTCTTTATAGTTCTCCCTGCAGCTATTATCACTGTTATAATTCTAGCTCTTTTAACTGCCGGTAGCACTTATAAATTGGACGCCAATTTAGATTATAATATTTTACAAGTTATTCCGTACATACTTGTACTTATTGCAGCCTTAATCGGAATTAATGTTTTTATCGTTTTAATATCCGGTACTGTTTTATCAGTTATCGTTGGTCTTGCAACGGGTTCTATGGCTGTTTCCGACATTTTCACTTCCATCGGAACTGGCGTTAACGGAATGTACGATATCACTGTAATATCTATTTTAGTTGCATGTATTGGTGCACTAGTTAAGGAAAATGGTGGCTTTGCTTTCATTCTTAGTATTGTAAAAAGCCGCGTTCACACCTACAGAGGTGCTGAACTTGGACTTGCAGCTCTTATTTCATGTACCGACGCTGCAACTGCAAATAACACAGTAGCCATTGTAATCGCAGGCCCTATCGCAAAAGAAATCAGCGATGAATTCGATATTGAACCTGCAAGAAGTGCTTCTATCTTAGACATTTTTGCATCCGTTTTCCAAGGTATCATTCCATACGGAGCACAGCTGCTTTCAGCTGCTACTCTAACAGGCCTTACACCATTTATGATAATGCCTTATTTATTCTATCCTTATCTAATGGCCGTAAGCGCATTAATCAGTATACTCCTTCCTAGAAGGAAGAAATAAAGTTCTATTTAAACAAGAGGTGAGCAAAAGTTTTGCTCACCTCTTGTTTTTTTATGCGATGCCTGGTGGACCGGGGGGTTGGGCCGGGGTTGGCCCGAGGTTCGGCCCCGGGTTCGGGACGGGGTTGGGATCCCCTTGTTTTTATGCGATGTCTAGCGGACCAGGGTTGGACCTGGGTTCGGCACCGGGGTTCGGACCCCCTTGTTTTTGTGAGATGTCCAGCGGACCAGGGTTGGACCGGATTCGGCCCCGGGGGTTGTTTTGCTATGTCTGGCGGCCCAAACCCTGCTTCTTTTGCGATGTCTAACGGCCAACCCCCTTGTCCTTTTGCTATGTCTGGTGGACCGGGGTTGGGACCGGGCTTGGACCGGGGTCGGACCGGGGTCGGCGGAGTTTTATCACAAGCTTTCACTTTCTCGGTTTTCTGGGATAAAAACTTATCCCAAATCTAACATTTCGCATTGATTTGGGATAATAATCTTCATTTCTCTTCCATATAATTCTATTTTTGGTATAATATTATATTTTTTTATCACACTTTTA
>JAWRJF010000059.1:0-11400 GCA_040307645.1 Anaerovoracaceae bacterium
TTTTGTATAATATTTTGAACAAAAATGACCATATATACTGTGAACGAGTTTTTGCTCCAGCCATAGATATGGAAAAATTACTAAGAGAAGAAAATCTTCCTCTATTCACTCTAGAAACAAAAACATCTATAAAAGATATGGATTTTTTGGGATTCACATTACAATATGAGATGTCTTTTACCAATATTTTAAATATGATGGATTTAGGTGGGATTCCTATAGAAAGAGAGAATAGAGACGAGAATTCACCTATAATTATTGCTGGAGGGCCATGCGGTTATAACCCAGAACCTCTTGCAGACTTTATAGATGTATTTTTGATTGGTGACGGTGAAGAACTACTGCCTAAAATAATTGAAAAGTATATTGATATAAAAGATAAAAATTTAAATAGAGAAGATTATTATAAAGAAATATCTAAAATTGATGGGGTATATATACCGGGATTTTATGAAGTAATATATAAAGAAGATGGTACAATAAAAGAATATAAAAAAACATGGAATGGCGCACCAGATAAAATTAAAAGAGCTATTGTCCATGATATTGAGGACGTTGAATTCCCAACTAAAAATATAGTTCCTTTTATTGAAACCGTTCACGACAGAGCTGTTATTGAAACATTTAGAGGATGCACTAGAGGGTGTCGTTTTTGCCAGGCAGGGATGATTTACAGACCTGTTAGGGAGAGAAAAAAGGAGACTATAATAGACTTAGCTAATAAACAATTAGAAAATACAGGTCATGATGAATTATCACTTTTATCACTTTCCACTAGTGATTATTCTTGCTTTGAGCCTTTAGCTCTAGAACTTATGAAAGAATGTAGAAAAAAGAATGTTTCTCTATCATTACCATCTTTAAGATTAGATACCTTCTCCTTTAAGGTTTTACAGGAGATTCAAGGTTATAAGAAATCAGGCCTAACCTTTGCGCCAGAAGCTGGAACCCAAAGACTTAGGGACGTAATTAATAAAGGTGTTACAGAAGAAGATATTTTTGGTGCAGTTGGACAAGCCTTAGAATTGGGTTGGAAAAATATAAAGCTTTATTTTATGATCGGTTTGCCAACTGAAACCTATGAGGATTTAGATGGAATTGCAGATATTGCAAAAAGGCTTGTTGAATTAAATAAAAAGATCAACGGTGGTGGAAGATTTAATGTTACCGTAAGTGTCTCTAATTTTGTTCCAAAAGCTTTTACTCCTTTTCAATGGGTAAGTCAAGATACAACAGAGGAATTCACAAATAAACACAATTATCTAAGACAGAAATTAAAGATTAAAGGTGTTACTTTTAATTATCATGATGATGCTACAAGTACCTTTGAAGCTGTTTTTGCCAGAGGCGACAGAAGAGTTGGGGAACTACTTCATGAAGCATTTAAAGCGGGGTGTAAGTTTGACGGATGGTCAGAGCATTTTAGCGTAGAAAAATGGGAAGAAGCTTTTAATAAAACGGGCATTGACTATGATTTTTATACTACACGAAGAAGAGAATATGATGAAGTGCTTCCTTGGGATATCATTGATAGCGGAATTTCAAAGCAATTTTTAATAAATGAAAGCGAAAAAGCTATTAATGAATCAATTACAAAAGATTGTCGCTATGGATGTGTAGGATGTGGAATTAATGGAATTACAGAATGCAGACTTGGAGGTATTTATGAGTAGATATGTTGTTAAGTTTACAAAAAGTGGATATATAAAATATACATCCCACTTAGATTTGCTTAGATTATTCAAAAGAACCTTCAATAAAACAGGTATCCAGCTAATACACTCACAAGGCTTTAATCCCCACCCTAAGATGGGTTTCGCTCAGCCTCTATCATTAGGATACAGTAGCATCTGTGAATTAATTGAATTTGAAACAAAAGAAAACTTTGAGTGTCAATATATAAAGGAAAAACTTCAGAAAGCAATGCCAGATGGAATTGAAATTATTTCATGTGTGCTGTTTGAAAGCATGATAAAATCTATAGCATCTGAAGTGGAATGGGCTGAGTATGTTGTTAGATTCAATATAATTAATGATTACCCTAAATATAATCTACTATTAGAAGATTATTTAAAGCAAAGTGAAATATTAGTATTGAAGCGTAAGAAAAAAACAAAGAAGATGGCTGAAGTCGATATACGTGATAAAATTAAAAGTATAAAAATATGTGAAGATAGCAAACTTTTAACTTTAAAAATGAAGCTAGATTGTGGAAGTGTGTCGAATCTCAGTCCAGAGCTGGTAATTAGTTCATTTATTACTTTTGCTTTAATTGATTGCCCTAGAGAGGAAATAGAAATAGAACGAAGACAAATTGGATTTTACAAAAATTTACATTTTTAGTATTGACATAATTATTACAAAAATGTAAAATATTACTAAATACAAAAGGGGGGGGTATTTAGTAATGGATAAAATTAATGAAATTTTAGAAAAGATTAGAGATCATGAAAAAATAACTAAGATAGTGGTTACATTATTAATAATAATAACTGCTATCTTATTTTTTGTTTTTTCCGAAAAAAGTGAGGGGGATATTATTATTCCAACAGAAAATGAAGATTTAATTTCTGAAAATGAAAACAATGTATTAGAAGATACTGGAGGGGATTGTTATATTGATATAGAAGGCGAGGTTAAAAATCCAGGGGTCTATAAGGTAAGTCAAGGTACTAGGGTATTTCAGGTAATCGAAAAAGCTGGTGGGTTAACAGGAAAAGCAGATACTAATTCTATAAATCAAGCCGAAGTTGTAGAGGATGGCCAAAAAATAATAATAGAATCGAAAAATAAAAATAATTTACTTTCGGGCAATGTGGAATCAAATAATAGTGGCAGCAATGGTTTAATAAATATAAATAATGCAAGTTCTACTGAACTGGAAGAAATCCCAGGTGTTGGTCCTTCTAAAGCTTCAAAGATAATTGAATATAGAGAGAGCCAAGGAGGTTTTAAAAATAAGGAGGAAATAAAAAAAATAGATGGCATAGGTGATAAGACTTTTGAAAAAATGAAGGATAAAATAACTGTATAAATTATGCAATTTTGACAATAATATCACTGAGGTGATTATATGTTTAGCCAAAAGAAGAAAAAAAATAAAGGGGCTATTATTGCACTTGTTTCAGTTTTTTTCTTACTACTGGGAGCATTTTTGCTAATACCAGACAGTGGATTACAAAAAAATGAAATTGTAAGTGGAAAGAGTAATACCCAGATAAAAAAACCGCCTATTCAAGATGAAGTTGTAAAACCAGAAAAAAATAATGATTCAGAAAAAGAAGAGTCATATTATTTAGTAAAAAATGATAATAATATCATAAAGGTTTATTTCTGTGAAAAAGATAATGAACTTGTTGAACTGGAAAGTACAGATATAATATATGAAACTTTGTCAGAACAAGATCAATCTACCTTTGATGAGGGTCTAATAATAAAGAATAGAGATGAACTATATAAACTTTTACAAGATTTTGAGAGTTAGGTAAGGTAAGAATCTTTATGAAAAAAAATTATAACTTGAAAAAAGCGGTATTACTTTTCTTTTCTGTAATTTTAATTACTGCCTTTGCTGGTCTTCTTTTTCCTAATGAATTGTCAGTTTTCACTAGCAAAACAGAAGTTGTATCTGAAAAGGTATTAGTTCCAGGCGGTCAGTCTGTAGGAGTACAGATGAGGGTAAAAGGTGTGCTAATTGTAGGGCTTGAAGAAATAGAGACAGACAGAGCAATTGTAAATCCTGGATTAGATTCAGGTCTTCAGGTAGGGGACTCAATTGTAGAAATAAATGAAATAGCAGTGTCAAGTGCAGATGAAGTAAGGAAAATTATTAATCAATCAAAGAAGGCTGTAGATATAAAGGTCAACAGAAAAGGAAGATCTGTAGAAGTAACTGTAAAACCCGCATTAGACAGAACTGATAATATTTATAAAATTGGTATTTGGGTAAAAGAAAAAATTGCTGGTATTGGTACTCTATCATTTTACGATCCTGAGAAAAATATATATGCTGCATTAGGTCATGGCATATATGAAACGGAAACAGGAGAATTATTAAAAGTAAAAGACGGTTCTCTACTAAAAACACAAGTACAATCAATAAAAGAAGGTGAAGTAGGGAAACCCGGTGAAATCAGGGGGATTTTTTATCATTCTGATGACCCAATTGGAACTCTCCTAGAAAACACAGAGTATGGAATTTATGGCAGAGCAAATCCAAGTATCAATGATTTAAAACTTGCGGAACCTGTAGTAATGGGAACTCAGGGGCAAATCAAAAAAGGACCTGCGTATATTTTAACAACTATTGATGGTAATAATATAGAAAAGTTTGATATTGAAATTGAAAAAATACATTACCAAAACACTCCTGATAGCAAGGGCCTTGAAATTAAGGTTACTGATAAAGAATTGCTCGATTCTTGCGGTGGAATCGTTCAAGGTATGAGTGGAAGCCCAATAATACAAAATAACCGAATAATTGGCGCAATTACACATGTTTTTATTAATAACCCACAAAAAGGATATGGTATTTTCATTGAGTGGATGGTAAAAGAAGGTAGCAATTAGAAATATTCGGTCGCAAATGTTAATTTTGTGGTACAAATTGCGATATTTTAGGTCAGCATTTTTTTCGATTTCGTTGTAGAATTATAGCACAAGGAGGAAATCCTTGAATAATTGATCCATTGGGAGGATTATGTGTATGGATAAAATAAAACTTGGAATTGTCGATGACAATATGGACTTTTGTGAAGTGCTAGTTGATTTTATTAAAAACGTACCTGAATTGGAAGTTTCTTTTGTTGCAGGCGATGGTCTTGTAGCATTAGAAGAGATAAAAGACAAAAGTCCAGACGTACTGATTTTAGACTTAATCATGCCACATTTAGATGGCTTCGGTGTACTTGAAGCCCTCAATAATTTTGAGCTAAAGAAATATCCCCGAGTGATAATGGTATCTGCTGTAGGTCAAGACTCAATAATCCAAAAAGCAGCTACCTTAGGCACAGAGTACTTTTTCGTTAAACCTATTAATTTAAGCGTTTTAATAAAACGTATTAAACAGGTAATGAATACTGAAGAAGAAAAAGAAGGAAAAGAAAGTAATAAATATAATTTAAGAAAAGCTATTGTGTATAAAGATGCAGTAAAACAAAACGACTTAGAGATAGATATAACTAATTTAATTCATGAGGTAGGTATCCCGGCTCATATCAAGGGTTACCAGTATTTAAGAGATGCTATTACGTTGGTAGTTGATGACATGGATATGCTTAGTGCAGTTACAAAGGAATTATACCCATCTATTGCTAAAATGAATAATACAACACCAAGTAGAGTAGAGAGAGCAATTAGACACGCAATTGAAGTTGCGTGGAATAGAGGAAAAATTGAGACGCTTGATACATTATTTGGTTATACAGTAAAAAATGATAAAGGCAAGCCAACTAACTCAGAGTTCATTGCGATTATTGCGGACAAGCTGAGACTTGAAAGAAAGGTTGGATAATGATATAATATCCTATTATCATTGAAAATAGGAGTTATATATGATTAAAAAAGAAACTGTGGATAGAATTAATGTTCTTGCAAAAAAAGCAAAAAGCCAAGGTTTAACCGATGAAGAGAAAATCGAACAGCAAGCATTAAGAAAAGAGTACTTAGCTGCTTTTAGAGAAAATTTTAAAAAACAATTGGACCAAATTGAATTTGTTGAAGATGTAGAAAAATCTCAAGGTATAGATGAGGAACATCATATAATAGAAATCGAAGAAAATTTAAATTAGGAATTATATTTAGTATTGAAGAGCAGATTTTAATTCATTTGCTCTTCTTTTTATTTAGTTTGGGGTTTTTTATATCAATAGTGACATAATATAAAAAGGGGATTATAGGTTACTTATGAAAAAAATATATATGATTAATGTAAGCATAATTTTAATCTTAGTTCTTACAGCAGGGATTTCTAAAATGCCAGAAAGTAGGCAAAGCCAGATGAAAGCTTTGATAAGTGATAGAATATGTGTTTTAAATGATTATTACGGGGGAAAAATAAATTTTTCAAAGGCTAAAGAATTATTGGAATCAAAAGAAAAAGGAGATATATTAAGTTCTGATTTGAATAATTTAAAAAATTATGATAGTACAGATATAGAAAAAATATTAAGCTTTAAGATAAAAGATTTTCAATATAAAGAAAGCAGTTTTGGCTATGTTCAAGGCAAAGTTAAAATATTATGGCGTATAGAAGATCTTAATAAAAAATATTCATATAGACAAGAATATGAATTCATAATAGAAACATCAAATAGTAGTTATAAGATAACTAAATTTAATAAAATTTAAAATATAAAAAACAAGATGTTTAAAACACTAAAAATATTGGTATAATAAGAAATTAGAGATTAGGAAATAAAGGAGCAAAAAAATGAGACAAGTATATTTAGATTATTCAGCAACTACACCAGTTAAAGAAGAAGTCTTAAAAGAAATGATTCCTTATTATACAGAAAAATTCGGAAACCCATCAAGTTTATATTCTATAGGTCTTCAATCTAAAGAAGCTTTAGATACTGCTAGAAGCCAAGTGGCTAGCTTAATAAATGCAGGACAGAATGAAGTTTATTTCACTGCAGGTGGTAGTGAATCAGACAACTGGGCCGTTTTTGGGACAGCTAATGCCCTTAAAGAAAAAGGAAACCATATTATCACATCCAAGATTGAACACCATGCAATGCTTCATTCTTGTGAGTTTCTCGAGAAAAATGGTTTTGAGGTAACTTACTTAGACGTAGATGAAGAAGGTAGAGTTGAACCTGAGGTTTTAGAGGCTGCTATAACTGATAAAACAATATTAATTAGTATTATGTTTGTAAATAATGAAATAGGCACTGTAGAGCCAATTAAAGAGCTTGCAGCAGTTGCTAAAAAACATAAAATTCTATTCCATACTGATGCAGTACAGGCTGTAGGAAATATAGATATAGATGTGAAAGATTTAGGCGTAGATATGATGTCAATGTCTTCTCATAAAATCTATGGACCTAAAGGAGTTGGAGCATTATATATTAGAAAAGGTTTGAGAATTTCTAATCATATATTTGGTGGAGCACAGGAAATGGGGAGAAGAGCGGGTACAGAAAACTTACCAGCTATTATAGGTTTTGGTAAGGCAGCTGAACTAGCTAAAGTTAACCTAAAACAACATATTGAGCATTGTAAAACCTTAAGAGATTACTTGATTTCAGAAATACAGAAAAATATTCCAGATGTTTTTGTCAATGGATCTATGGATCATAGGCATCCGGGAAATGCAAATCTTACTTTCGAATATATTGAAGGTGAAGCAATGCTATTGTATTTAGACATGAAAGGTATTGCTGTTTCAACTGGTTCAGCATGTTCTTCAAAATCATTAAAACCTTCACATGTTTTAAGTGCACTTGGAATTCCTGTAGAAAAAATTCATGGAACTTTGAGATTTACAGTAGGTGACTTTACTAGTAAAGAAGATATAGATTATGTGGTAAAAGAACTAAAAGAAATTGTAGAAAAATTACGTTCAATTTCATCAGTTGATTGTAAGAAAGGTTGGTAATAAATATGGCTTTATATAATGAAACAGTAATGGAACATTTCATGAACCCTAGAAATGTTGGAGAATTAGAGAATCCCGATGGAACAGGTGTATACGGAAGTCCTGTATGTGGGGATATGATGCAGATACAAATCAAAGTAGAAGACGAAAAAATTGTTGATGCAAAATTTAAAACTTTTGGTTGCGGTTCTGCAATAGCATCATCTAGCATGGCAACATCAATGATAATCGGTATGACTATAGACGAAGCTTTAGCTTTAACAAACAAGCAAATTATCAATGAATTAGGTGGACTACCTGCAGTAAAAGTACACTGTTCGGTACTTGCAGACCATGCGATTAAAGCTGCTATTTATGATTATGCAACCAAAAATGAAAAAACATATAAGGGATTAGAGGGATTTGATCCTAATGCTGATGAGGATGATCATGAAGGAATTGAAGAAGAATAAAATTGTATTAGGTTTAAGCGGCGGAGTGGATAGCACTACCGCTGCTTTGTTATTGAAAAAAAAAGGATTTGAAGTAATAGGGTTTTACTTTGATGTCTTAGGAAATAATATTAATGGCAAGAATGAGGCAGAACAAGTTGCAAAACAGCTTGGCATAAAGTTTGTCTCAAAAGATGTTTCAAAAGCATTTGAAGAAATTGTAATTGGAAACTTCTGCGACGAATATATAAACGGCAGAACACCAAATCCTTGCGTTATCTGTAATCCTAATATTAAGTTTAAAGAACTTATTGATGTTGCAAATAGTGAGGATGCTTATTATATTGCGACAGGACATTACGCAAATATATTTTACGATGAATTAGAAGAGCTTTATTACATCCAAAAAGGAACAAACGAAAGAAAAGACCAGTCTTACATGCTATATCGATTGGGACAGGAAGTACTGTCAAGATTGATGCTACCTTTAGGAAATATTATAAATAAAGAGAATACTCGTAATATAGCAAGAGAAAATAATTTATTAAATGCAGATAAAAAGGATAGCCAGGAAATATGCTTTATAGATAATGAAAAAGACGACTACGTAAGCTATATTTTAAATAAAGGTTTATCTTCTAAAAAGGGCAATTTTATCGATAAAAACGGTAAAATTTTAGGTCAGCATAAAGGTCTTATTAACTATACTGTCGGGCAAAGAAAAGGACTTGGGATTGCTCTTGGTAAGCAAGCTTTTGTTACAAAAATAAATAGTAAAACTAATGAAATTGTTTTAGGAGACAACGAAGAGTTACTAACAGATAAAGTAATATCTAGAAATAATTTTTTCACTAAAAATTCATGTGATGATTTTCCAGTAGAGTACGAAGGGAAAAAAATCAAGGCTAAAATAAGATACGCAGCTAAACCATCTTGGGCAAAAATTTTCAGAGGTAAAGATGGTACAGTAGTAACTGAATTTGAAGAAAAACAGAGAGCTGCAACCGGTGGGCAATCAATAGTCTTTTACGACGGAGATTGTGTTATTGGAGGAGGATTTATTGTAAATGAATAGATTGGTTTTATTTAAGAAAAAGACACAGCTTGTTAAAGCTGCTGCAGATTCTGAAAATTCGGGTCTTTGCAAGCATAAAACTGGGAATTTAAGTATAATCAATAGAGAAGAAGGATATATTGTTATTACTCCTTCAGGGCTTTCTAAGTCAAAATTAATACCTGAAGATTTAATAGTAACAGACCTTGATGGCAAGATACTTGAAAACATAAAAAACAATAAGCCGTCGATAGAACTTCCTATGCATTTAGCTTGTTATTCGAAGAGACAAGATATTGAATCAATTGTACATACCCATTCTACTTATGCTACAGCTTTTTCAGTTAGAGCTATGGAAATTCCACCAGTGGCTACGGAAGCTGTGTTTTATGGTAGTAAGACTGTGGTTATACCGTATGGGAAACCAGGAACTAAAGAACTTGCTAATACTGTTAAGAAATATATGGCAGATTCAGATGCCTTATTGCTTGAAAAACATGGTGTAATAGCTTTAGGCAAAGAAGTAGAGGAAACACTCCTAAAAGCAAAATATATAGAAGAAGTTGCTAAAGTAGCAAGTATTGCTAGATTACTGTAATAGGTATATTTATTATCCTCATTACTCATACTATTTGTATCAAATATAAAGGAGTGTGAAGTTATGAATAGAATTGTAAGAGATACAATGATGCTTATGGCAGCAAGTACTGCCGGATATTGTGCATATAAATGGATGTCGCCAGGCGCAAAACGAGAAATTGGGCGAGATATGAAACGTACAATGACAGATATAGGTGATGTACGTGAAGATATGGCACATATGGCAAGCACCTTAAAAGACACTTTTTGAGTTTGATGGAGAGCCTTGATAAGGCTCTCCTTTAAAATATTAATTTTTAAGTGAGACTTCATAGCAGTTAAAATCAAAACCTTTAACTGCTATTTTGTTATGCTAATATGTCTTTCCCTTTTGACTAGGCTTTGATATAATACAACTATGAATGAAAAATACTTAATATATAATGAGATAAAAAATGAATACGAGAGATGGATCAACCATGAGGACATAGATGAAGAATTAAAGGGAGAACTTGCAGAAATGGAGGGAAAGGAAGATGAAATTACTGAAGCCTTTCGTCAAGGATTAAAATTTGGCACATCAGGGCTTCGTGGAATTATAGGAGCTGGAACTAATCGAATGAATGTTCATGTGGTACAACGTGTAACTAAAGGGCTGGCTAATTATATTAATAAAACTTATAACAATCCTTCGGTAATTATTAGTTATGATAGTAGGAAAAATTCTAATGTTTTTGCAATGACGGCTGCAGAAGTACTATCCCAAAATGGTATAAAGGTCTATATATTTAAAGAAATGACACCGGTTTCTGTGCTTTCTTTTGCAATAAGAGATATGAAAGCTTCTATGGGCGTTATGATAACTGCTAGCCATAACCCAAAAGAATATAATGGATATAAGGTTTATAATCATCATGGGTACCAGATATTGGATGAGGAAGCTAAAAAGATATTAGATGAGTCAGAAAAAATAAGCATCTTGGGTTTTACTAAAAAAAAGGAATTTGAAATAAATTATTTGGATGACACCATCAAAGATAAATTTATTTCATATAGTTTGAAAAATTGGAATTTTGATTACATTATCTCAGCTGAGATAAAAAGAAATCTTAATATAATTTATACGCCACTAAATGGGACTGGCTGCAATTTTATGAATGAAGTCTTAAATAAAAAAGGTTTCATTAATACTCATATTGTTAAAAATCAGGAAAAACCTGACGAAAATTTTACAACCTGTCCTATACCTAATCCAGAGCTGATAGAAGCATATAATGAAGCTTTTAAACTGTATGACCATATAAATGGCGATATTATTTTAGCTACAGATCCAGATAGCGATAGGATTGGCGTTGCCTATAGGGTTAATGGTAAAAAAAGAGTACTTACTGGCAACGAAATGGGGATACTGATTTTCGATTTTCTTTTAAACTATGGTAATCCAAAGCAAGGACAGATAGTGTTTAAAAGTATTGTAAGCTCTCCTCTTATCGAAAAAATGGCAGAGACTGCTGGCCTTCAGGTAATAAATACTCTTACCGGGTTTAAATATATTGGACAACAAATTTCACTCCTTGAAGCAAAAAATAATCTTCATAAGTTCTTTTTTGCTTTTGAAGAGAGTAATGGATATTTATCTGATCCATTTGTTAGAGATAAAGATGGAATTACCAGTGGCCTTTTATTTGCTAAAATGGCTGCTTTATATAAAAGCAATGGAGTTACTTTTGAAAAAA
>JAWRJF010000060.1:0-4913 GCA_040307645.1 Anaerovoracaceae bacterium
TAAGGAAAGGGCATAGATAGTGACTATGCCCTTTTTATATTTCTTTATATCTTAATGAAAGTGGGTGGATTAATGACAATAGAATTAGGGATATTGATAGGACTAGTTGGCACTATAGCAGGAATGTTCTTTGGCTATAAAGGGCATCAGAGGTCAGTAAAAAATGATTTAAAAAGTGAAGTAAAAGAGGATACAAAGGACCATACAGAATTAAAAACAAATATAGAGTATATCCGTAGAGGAGTTGATGACATTAGGATAGATTTGAAGGCACAGGAAACTAGAGTAACAGAATTAGCAGGAGAAGTGATAAGAGTTGGGGAGATAGCAAAATCTGCCCACAAGAGAATTGATACCATAGAGGAAAGGAGAGGGTAGGAATGGCAAAAGAGGATACAGTAAAAACAGAATGTGTGGTATGTACAAAGGAAATAGAGGTCTTGGATAACTTTAATGGCGAAATGATGTGTGATGAGTGTTACCACAAACCAGAAAATGAGGTGTTTACAGATGAGTAGAGTTCATCTAGATTTTGGTCATGGAGGTAAAGATCCTGGGGCGATAGGTAATGGCTTAAAGGAAAAAAATATAACATTGGCCGTGGGATTAAAAGTAGGGAAAATTCTAGAAAGACACAATGTAAAAGTGTCTTATTCAAGGACTACTGATATTTTTATTGGACTAGCAGACAGAGCTGCAATGACCAATAAAGCCAATGCAGATATATTTGTATCTTTGCATGTTAATTCTGCTACCAATACATCAGCTAGAGGGGTGGAAACTTTCAGCCATATTGGTAGTTCTAAAGGGGCAATTATAGCTAAAGATATACAAGATAGTATTATCCAGGATAAAATATTTACTGCAAATAGGGGAACTAAAACAGCTAATTTTGCAGTATTAAGATTGACAAAGATGCCAGCTGCTTTAGTAGAATTAGGTTTTATATCAAACTCCCAAGATGCTATTATATTGAGAAATAAGCAATCAGAAATGGCTGAATCAGTAGCTAAGGGAATTCTTAAAAATCTAGGAATAAAATATGTTGAGAAACCTAAAGAAAATGAAAATAAAATAAAGGTAAATATTAAAGGGCAATTGCACTACATGGATGGATTCATGAAGGATAATACCAATTATGTTTCAATTAGACAAATAGCTGAAGCCTTGGGGTGTAAGGTGGATTGGGATAATAAAACTCAAACGGTGGTGATTAAATAGTGGAAGATTTTAGTGAAAAAGATTTAGCAGAATTACTTAAACTGAAGAAAATGCAAAAGAAAAAGAATAGGTTTTCTAAATTTATAGTAGTTCTAGTGATACTCCTGAATGTAGTTTTTACAGCAGGAGTATTTTATGTGTTTTTGAAGACTGGGGGGAATGAGCCTCAGATATTAATAGGTAGTTGGTTCACTTTTACAACTGTTGAATTATGGAGTTTAGCTAAAATAAAAAGAGAAAAAATCAAGGGGGAAGATGAATAATGAATGAAGGAATGTTAAAGATTATATTAGCCTTAATTGGATTGTTGGGTACTATTATAACTTATGTACTGGTACCATGGGTGAAAACCAAGACAACTAAGGAACAGAGAGATGAAGTTTCTTTTTGGGTTAGTGTAGCGGTTAATGCTGCTGAACAAATCTACAGAGAAAAAGGTCAAGGAAAGCTAAAGAAGGAATATGTGATAGGTTTTCTAACTAGTAAGGGAATAGATATAGCTGTACAAGAATTGGATGTACTTATAGAGGCAGCAGTAAAAGAGTTGAATATGGTTCAAGAAAAATTAATAGAATAGATCATATAGGCCAGGACTAAAATCCTGGTTTTTTTTATTTGTCGATAAACGTCGGAAAGTAAATAGAGGATTTTGTGGGAATACATAGAATATTGTAACAACTAGTATAATCAAAAGGGGTTGATAGAATGGATATAGATGCAACTTTGCAACTTGAGAAACTTAAGGATAAGCGCGAAATGTTGCTAGAATATCAAGAAAAATTATTAAGTGAAACGGATACTAGATGTAAAATTGTTGATTTTTTATTTAAAGATATTTTATCATACGATGAAGGAAATATATGTAGAGAAGAACACTACAGGAAAGAAATTAACAATTACTATATAGATTACATTTTTGAAACTGATTCTAATAAATTTTTAGTAGAAGCAAAGAAGAGTGGGAGATACTTTAATATCCCTATAAAGACTAAAAAAGGCAAAATGAGCGGTGTTTTATCTAGTGATAAAAGTACTAAAGAAGCACTAGAACAGGCATATAAATATTGTTTAGATAAGAACATTAATGTTGGATGTATAAGCAACGGATTACAGATAATAGTTTTTTTATGTAACTCTGTAGACAAAAAATATAATTCGTACGTTTTTAATGGAATTGACGATATAATTAATGATTTTGTAAATTTTTATAATATCTTTAGTCCATATTCAAATGGAGAATTTATTTTAAATAAAATACTAAAAAACGATAACAATGACATAAGAAGCTTCCCGCAAATCCAAAAAAAAGTATCAAATATACTATATAACTTTGATCAAAAGATTAATAGGAATCCTATTGATGTATTTATTCAACCAATGTTAGATACGTTTTTTTCGGATTTAGTTTCAAATAATAATATTAAATATTTAGATGAATGTTATTGTACGCAAGA
Organism: Anaerovoracaceae bacterium; assembly: GCA_040307645.1. Taxonomy (GTDB): domain Bacteria; phylum Bacillota; class Clostridia; order Peptostreptococcales; family Anaerovoracaceae; genus JAVXAG01. Next base: position 2,676 of record JAWRJF010000060.1, read on the forward strand.
CAATATTGATAAATATAACAGACAGTTAAGAAATATTTTTGCTGATAGAATACCTCATGTTAACATACCGGTACAAGACTCGGGATATTTTCAAAAGGATTTCGAATCGAGAAAAAACAAGCTAGAAAAAGATCCGCTAATTACCAAACAAGAGGTCATGCTGGTGATAGGTGGTGTAGGATCAGGAAAGACTACTTTTTTATATAGATTTTTTCATTACATCTTACCTAAAGAAAGCAAAGAAGATTTAATTTGGATACACATTGATTTTATTAAAGAATCTAGAGAAGATATTGATGTAAAAAATTATGTTTATAACGAATGTTTAAAGCAATTAAGAGAAAAATACCAACATTTGAATTTTGATGATTATGAAGTTTTGAAAATGATTTATAAAGATGAGATTGATAGGTTAAAAAATGGGGCTCTAAAACCTCTATTTCAGAACGATCGTAATAAATTTGAAGAAAAAATCTCTGAATTACTATATGAAAAAATTAAAAATGAATATCAATTTGCTGAGGATATACTGAAATTTTACTCAACAGATCCATTGTATTATAGAAATATCTGTATTACCTTGGACAATGCAGATCAGAAAAGCGAGGAGTTTCAAATCAAATGCATTACTGCAGCCTATGATATTAGTAATAAGATTAATAGCTTGGTGGTTTTATCTATGAGAGAGAGTTCCTATTGGAAATTAAGAAATGTAAAACCTCTTGATGCATATAGAGGAAATGCTTACCATATATCTACACCATCTATTTCAACAGCTTTGGGGAAAAGAATTGATGTTGCTAGTAAGCACCTTAGTAAAGAAGTTATGGAACTAGAACAAAATGGGGGTAGATATAAAATAGAGATGAAAAAATTTTTAGAAATCTTAAGGCAATCAATTTTCATGCCTTCAAAGTCTATACCAGGCTCTAGGTCTGTAGCAGAGTTATTCGATCATATGGCGGCTAATAATTTTAGATTTGCGATGGAAATGCTAGAAACATTTTTAACATCTGGACATACTAATACAGAAGAGTATATTAAAATGTATTTAACTAATGGGCAATATATTATACCATATCATGCATTCGTTAGGAGTATATCATTAGGTGATTTTAAATACTATCATTCAGACAAAAGTTTGTTTATTAATATAATGGAAATAGATAATGATGGCTTTTATTCTCATTTTACAAAACTTAGGGTTTTAAAATATTTAAGCGAACGTATAACAGTAAGCAGTTTAGCAGGGGCTGGTTTTTTAGAAATAGAGGCAACTTTTAATGATTTTAAATATATATTCAATAATATTGATAGCTTTAAGCAAACCTTAAACATCTTATTATCTAAAAGATTAATAGCTACTGAAAATGGATACATTGATAACTGCTATAACTCAAAATATATAAAAATAAGTTCGGCGGGATATTATTATTTAAATTATTTAATTAATGAATTTTCATATCTCGAAAGATTGTGCGAAGATACTTCCGTAAGCTCCAATGAATATTTTAAAGCCCTAGAAGAAATAACTTTAAAAATTGAAAATATGAGCAAAAGTAACAATCAAATGAAGTTACGAGTTGAAAGAGTAAATATATTTTTGGAATACTTAAAACAAGAGGAACAAAAAGAGAAGGAATATGTTGAGAATTCTCCAATTAATTATTCTTTTATGTATGATATAATTAGCTCGTTTAATATTCAAAAAGATATAATACTAAACAGTAATAAATAAAATAAAAAGCAGTTGTCATTATGACACTGCTTTTTACTCCGATACAAATACATAATATAGATGAGTCCTTATGGCACCCCTCCTATATGTAATATTTCTAATAATACATAGTATAACATTTTATTGATATTTGTCAATATATTTAGGATGTTTTTAAATAATTCAAAGTTACACATTTTTAATATTGTTATGTGGATAAAAGTTCCATTAACTTCGTATAATTCTGTCTTATCGGAATAGTTTCTTTTCTTTCCCATCTAGAAATAGTTTTCCTATGAACACCTAACATCTCCCCCAATTCCTTTTGACTTAAACCTAAACTCATCCTAATACTTTTAATCTTTTTCCCATAAGCACCACTAATAAAATTCAAATAATCATCATATATAAAGGTAGAAACTAAATATAATGTTGTCTTTTAGATAGCATAGATAATGAAATACTTATGACTATTCGTGCTGATAAAAAGTCTAAAGTGGAGGTTTCTCTTCAAGAACCTA
>JAWRJF010000061.1:0-4592 GCA_040307645.1 Anaerovoracaceae bacterium
ACTATATTGTACAAGGAGGGGTTATTAATACATCACATAGTGATAAAAAAAATCATGGTCTAGGATTAGAAAGTGTAAAAACAGCTTTAGAAAAATATAATGGTACTATAGAGTTTAAGTATGATAATAAGGAATTTCATACTGCTTTGCTGATGTTTGTTGAATGAGAAATATAATAAAAATGTTAGGAAGATTGATAAGCAAGAGAAAATAAAAAATTAATAAAAAATAAGATTAGGCTTAAATATTATATGAAAGTTGGAAGATTGCAGAGCAGAAAAGAAAATTCAAAATCTATTTTGTAGATTTTGAAATGCTCCATTTTATAATGGAGCATTTTGATTGAGTTAATAGAAACTATCGTATCTGGATTAACGCTTAAGAAAGTAAATAAAGAAACGAATTATCATTAGTAATTAAGAGAATAAAATCTTAGTCGCTTTTTTTATGTGAATTTTAGTTCATTACATTAATATATATAGTTCATTACAAAGTCCGGCATAAAAAAATAAAATAAATATAATAAATAGAAAGTATGATGTTTACTATAGACTTTAATCTTACTTTTTCAAATATAAAACCAAAAGGAGTATCTAATATGGTTACACCGATGTTATTAATCATATTAGATTTTATCATTTCAATTTAAAGCTTAGATCTTTGGATCTATACCTGTTTTGGTAAAGGTATATTTATAGCTGTTAAGGGGAATAATGACTGACAGAAGTTTTGAAATTAAAATCAAAGCTACCGTTATCTTGTCAATAATTGAAACTCAAAAGGTAAATTGGGGTCTCTCTATTCTAAAGATATGGCGATGTTAAGGGGGATTAGAATGTTTAATTTTTGTTGTAACTTATCTCCTAAATTTTATCCGTTAAAAAAAGTTCACACCCTCCACCGGGATATTACTGCTATCAACATGAACACAAATATCATATAGCAAACGTTAATAGTTCTAAAAAAGCTCGACTGTATTTTCAGTCGGGCATTTTTGCGTTTTATTTAAACTTTTTCAAAAAACTTTTGCAAAAGTTTGGCAGTTTTGCAATTTCAATTGTAGTAGTGGTGAAAGGTGAACAAGGAAGTCACCGCCCGAAAGGGGGTGAAAATGTGAAACCTAATGACCATGAACAAAGCAAACGACATACCTTTGATAGCTTTTGCAAGAAGATACTAAAACACGAAGCAAGAAATTATTACAATGAGCTGAAACGACAGCGTGATAAATAAGTATCCTTTTCCAATTTATCTGCAAATGAAATAGCTCAGCTTTATACAGAGGATAAATATTTTGCTACTAATCAAATTTTCAATGTTTTAGGCCTGGATATCATTGTTACAGATGATGTCATTGTAAAGGCTCTACAAAGTTTACCAGAACATAAGCGTGATATCATCTTGCTTTCCTATTTCCTAGAACTTTCTGATCGAGAGATTGGGGACAAGCTGAAGATGCTACGTTCAACTGTTCAGTATCAAAGGGCTAAAACTTTGCAACAGCTAAAAAAACTTATGGAGGGTGATACCTATGGATAGCAAGACAAGAAGTAATCATCTACTTTCATACCCTCTTATCGTATTAGCTGCAAGTGGTGATGTAGATGCTATCAATGCCGTTCTGAAGCATTACGAAGGGTACATAGCTGCACTGTCCACAAGGCAACTTTACGATGAAAGTGGTAATCAGCATTTATGCGTAGATGAAGCATTACGTCGCAGGTTAGAAACTAAGCTAATTACCAAAATTTTAACTTTTAACGTAGCTTGATATAGGAAGTATGCTCCCCTTTCCCTACTTTCTATTCATAGATTTTTAGACAAATGCACCTTGAAAAAGAAAGCAAGTAAGATAACGACTTTGCAGTATAAGGTAAAACGGATACATTCCATTTATATCGAGCCAAGTGGATGATACGCCATGACCCCTGTTTAGAGTGAGCGAACAATATCAAGCCGCAAAACAAATATGGCAGTTTGTAGGCGATAACATATAAATGGGACAATGATACTCCCCTATAGCTACAGTCCGAGCGTAAAAAGCGTCGCAGGCAATGGGTAGGGTTTCGGCAGAACGTCGAAAGGGTTAAATTCCCGTGGAGCTGTGCCAACAGCCGTCCGTTTTCATCTAAATAATATATAGACCAGGAGGTATTTTAATGGAAAGGAAAATAACAAAAAAAGATACCTACCTTGTTATGTTTAAAGAATATCCAGACATAGTAGATGTAGAACAAATGAGTGAAATGATTGGAATAAGTACAAAGACAGCTTACAAGCTACTTCGAGAAAATAAAATCGACCATTTCAAAATTGGAAGAACTTATAAAATCCCAAAGCTCAATATTTTACTTTATATAAATGTCGTTTGAAAATCTACTGCGTCACAAAATTGTAAGCAGTCAACTAAGCTGATATACTAAAATTGTCAGTGATAGGTAGTTGACTGCTATTATTTTAGGAGGGACTAACATGGTAGCAGGTCACTTACGAAAACAAAATGGATATTTTCAAATGATATTAAGTTATAAGGATGGTGATGGTAAAAGACGTACAAAATCAATCAGCACAGGACTTTTAATAAAGGGGAATCAGAAACGTGCTGAAGCTATGCTTTTAGAGGCAAGGAAGAATTTCAATCCAGAGGATGCTATGACGGACAAAAATACTCCGTTTTATATATTCCTCGAAAAATGGTTGAAAGACAAGATGAAGAGTATAGATGCTGAAACATTTGCGTTATATTCATACAACATTAAGATTTATATTAAACCACACTTTGAAAAGTTAAAGATTCGAATTTGTGATTTAAGAACATCGGATATAGAAAGTTTTTATAATCAAGAGAAATTAGAAAATAAGGCGACCAAAACAGTTATCTTGCAGTTACATGAGATAATTACCATATCACTTGATTATGCAGTAGAACTTAAATGGATTGATAGTAACCCTGCAAAGGATATTAACCCGGCAACAGATGAGGTATCTATACTTTTTACGGACTTCATGCTTGAATGGTTGGAAATGATGAAATCATGTGTAGAAAAAACAACATTAGCATCCTACAACAGTACAGTGAAAAAACGGATTATACCTTACTTCTTAGAAAAAAAGTACACACTTACTGACATGGAGGAAAACCCTAAATATATCCAAGATTACTATCAATACGAATTAAACTTAGGATTAACAGCAAACACAGTTATTCATCGTCATGCAAATATTCGGAAGGCATTGCAATATGCCTTTCAGCTTCAATTAATTAAATCCAATCCTGCTGATCGGGTAGAACGCCCTAAGAAAGAACAATATATTGCAAGTTACTATAATGCAGAAGAACTTGATACATTGTTTAAAGGTTCCAAAGGCGACCCTATGGAATTGGCAATAATTTTAGCTGCTTTCTATGGATTGCGTCGTAGTGAGATAGTGGGATTGAAATGGGATGCTATTGACTTTAAACGCAAAACAATATCTATACAATATACAGTCACGGAGGTAAATCTCGGAGATGGCAATGGGAATGTTATAGTAGAGAAAGAACGTACAAAATCTAAGAAAAGTAGGCGTACATTGCCTTTAGTAAAACCATTTGAAGATTTGATTATAAAAATGTATTTTGAACAGAAAAGAAACAAAAGCTTATGTGGGAATTGCTACTGCGAAGATTATTTGGAATTTATCTATGTAAATGAGCTTGGTGAAAGAATAAAGCCAGGGTATTTGACACAACATTTTCCTATATTACTGAAGAATAATAACATGAGAAAGATTAGATTTCATGATTTAAGGCATAGCTGTGCAAGTTTACTATATGCTAACGGAGTAAGCCTAAAACAAATACAGGAATGGTTAGGTCATAGTGATGTCTCAACAACTTCAAATATCTATACACATTTAGATTATAGTAGCAAGGTTTCTTCTGCCAATGCAATTTTATCTGTATTTCCATCAGGTAAAGGGATAGAAATCCAAAGTGATGAGGACATGGAGGCAATAAAAAAGCTCTATAGTATGACCTAGAGAGCTGAATTTACTGGTGCCGGTGGTGGGACTCGAACCCACACACCATTACGGTACTCGATTTTGAGTCGAGGTCGTCTGCCAATTCCGACACACCGGCTTGTTTAAAGGCTTAATTTAAATATCGAAATACTTACTTATCCTAACAGATTTAAGAGGGATATGCAAGAGGGATATTAAAAATAAGGCAAATTATTAAGTTGTAAAAACCTTTGATTTATCGGGTTTTCGTCATGTAGGTATATGGAACACGCAGTTGATTTTGAGTCCAGTACGTCTGCCAATTCCATCACTTCGGCATGATTAACACAAAAATAATGATAACACATAATAATTCAAAAATCAACTAATATTTTTACCTGATATAATCAATTGATATATTATTTACCTAATTATATAAATAATGATATACTATAGTTATTTGAAAGAGACCAGCTAATTAAAGTCAATAGATTTTAGCAAAATAATATTAAATATTTTTTTGAAAAACTAATAATAAAAAAATGCACACCTAATAAACCAATAATTATTGGTTTAAAAAACGAAACTATTATTTCAAATTGTTCTTT